>DATMAT010000042.1 GCA_035559815.1 Thermodesulfobacteriota bacterium | reverse complement strand
TTGTCCGGGAATCTCTCCGCCCCCATCTCTAAATACCTGGTGACCGGGAGCCACTGCTTGGTATCGTCGAAGGTGCCAAAGGGCAATGTCCCCTCACCCAGATATCGCGAGTCTCTTGGCCTGAATAAAAGTCGCATATTAGTCTCCTTTGCAAGAAGTGTTTTCCTTGGTATACCTGCGGGGACCTGATCCCCGCAGGTAAAAACAGATTTTAGCTTATAGCCCTCTTTCCCATCTGGAATGGAATATTTAGGTCCAGGGTGCAGTATGGTCATCAGGGTTAGGCTGGTTTTTCAGCCATTTTGACCGGTCATATCGGGCCGCGGAGAAAACAAGTACGACGTTCGTGGCGATAATGGCCTCGGGGGTTGATTTTGTATCCTCTGCCCTCTGCTTTATTATCTCGAATATTGGGTCGGGTATTTGTATTGTTACGGTAGCCATGACTCTTTTTTAACCTCCTTATTGTTAAGCTTTGTTGAGTTTATAAATCCAAGCTAGTCATCTGCGCTTATGCCCTTTTCCTTTCTATACTGGTCTAGGATCTCTCTTTTTACGGTTGGATGCACTTGAAACTCCACTTTGACATCCGAGGGCACTGTCTTGTCGAATTCGTCTTTGCTAAGTTCCTTTGGTCTTTTATCGACGGCCAATTTGTCGTTATCGAGCTGTGATGGTTCAAGTTTCCAGTCGGTAAGCCATTCGTCTCCAAGACCAAACCTCTTTGTCAACTTGTTTATCTCCTCTAATCTTCCTGGAAGAGGACCAGGCGGCTGTATCAATTTAAGTTCTTTGAGTAGATCAACCACCTTCTCATCTCTTTTGAAGGGATTACCCACTTTTCTTTCGAAGAACATTGTCTCAAATGGCGGTCTACCCCTTGCTCCACCACCATCAATTCTCTCAGCGGGATAGCCCACCGTGAGCAGCCAGCAAAAGACATAAGAATCGGGAAGGTTAAAATACTTTTTCACGTTCCTTCTAGCGCCGCCGCTTGCTCCGTTTAGACAGGTTCCAAGTCCTAAGGCGGTCGCCGTTATTATTGCGTTCTGCAAAGCGTTGCCCAAGTCGATGGCAGCAAGCCGATGAAGAATGAAGTCTGGAAGTAGAGCGGGAAGAGGAAATAGCTTTGATACCCGGTCATATTCCCAACCGTGCGCCTTATCCAGTGCTCCGGTTCTCATCAGGTCATGGAGTTGCTGGCCTTGTATATCATAGGCGGCTAAATCGTAGCACCAGAACATAAGTATCGGTGCCATTTGCGTGGTAATTTGACTCCAATCGGATATGAATTCCCAGATATCAGGGTCTTCATCTCGGTAACAGACGATAGCCCGTTGCCCGTTGTAGTTACCGGCAGTGGGTGCAAGCCGAGCTGCCTCAAGCATAGCCTGTACCTTCCATTTTTCAACAGGCTTATTAGGCTCATACCACCTTATAGACCTTCTCAGCCCTATTGCCTCCAGTGTATCCAGAGGTTTTACTTCTTGAGCATTAGGCATTACATCAGAGATTAGCTCACTCATTTCTTCATACCTCCTTTACAAGTTAGAAGTAAAATATATTCTTACATTAGAACATTAATATATATATGTCAAGTAGGAAATCTGAATTTATGATGAATCAGGAATGGACCTGAGCTAGTTGCATAATAAACTGCATAGGAAATTGGCCGAAGAGGAATTGAAAATTAGTTGATTTATAAAAGGGTTTCCTTGTTTGCCTTTATTAAGTTGGTTAGCAAGTCCATTATTGAAATCTCATAAACAGTATCGGGTATGATATTTGTATTAAGAGATGTAAGTAATCTTGAAAAAGAAGCGGATAGTGAATGATATTTACTGAAAACTCAATGCGCGACTATACTGGCTAAGCAGCTACAGTGAAGGTTCGGTTATGAAATCCAAAATGGGGATTGATCAAAACACTCTCGATAAGGAAAAGCCCTTACGAAGTGATGTTCGTTTTTTAGGGAACCTTCTGGGCGAAGTACTCATAGAGCAGGAGGGGAAAAGGATATTCGATATCGTCGAGAGAATGAGGTTCCTCACCAAAGAAATGAGGAGGGATTATGTGCGTGACCTCAAGGAGGAGCTTGTTTCCATCATCCGCAGCCTAAGCTATGATGAGCTTTACAAAGTCGCCCGCGCTTTTACGCTTTATTTCAAGCTGGTTAACATCGCCGAGCAGAACCATCAGATAAGGAGAAGGCGTGAATATAAGTTTATTTCGGATATAGCCGATTCCGGAGAGGGCTCGATAGAGAGTTTATTAAACAAGCTAAAGGAAATGGGAATAGGGTATGATCGATTTCATGAACTGCTCAAAAGAACATCCATAGAGCTTGTGCTCACTGCCCATCCCACCGAAGTGAATCGTCATATAGTCCTGGAGAAGTATCGCCTTATCTCGGCCCTTCTGGGTGAGATTGAAAACCCTGTTCTCACCCCGGATGAAAGGACGAAGATAGAGAAGGAGATACTTGCCGAAATCGTCAGTTTATGGCAGACGGAAGAGGTTCCGCCCTATAAGATCTCCCCCCTGGACGAGGCTAGAAACATACTCTACTACTTCAAAGAGACCATATTCGACGCCCTTACCGAGATGTACCGCGAGTTGGAGGACCAGATAAGAAGGCACTATGGGACGGAAAGAATCAAGGTTCCCAACTTCATCAAATTCGGCTCTTGGGTCGGGGGCGACCGGGACGGTAACCCTTACGTGACCCATAAAGTAACCTATGAAGTGCTCCGGATGCAGAAGAGGCTCGCTTTGGAGAGGTATATCGAGGAGGTGAAAAATATAAGTCGCCAGCTTAGCTCGTCGGCTAAAATAGCCCGGGTTAGTCCTCAACTGATTGAATCTTTGGAAAAGGATAGAGACTTAATACCGGAGGATGTGGATATAAAAAATCCGGCCGAATTTTACCGGATGAAGCTTGAATATGTGCATAAAAAGCTCCTTAACACCATGGAAGTGAACGAGAACAGAAGAACCTACTCCGGTTATTATTACCGGAAAAAGGAAGAATTCCTCGAGGATTTATACGTCATGGATACCAGTCTCCGGGAGAACAAGGGGGGGCGTCTGGCCGACTCCAGGCTGAGGAAGCTAATCCGTCTTGTCCAGCTCTTTGGTTTTCACCTGGCCAAGCTGGATATAAGACAGCATAGTTCGCTCCATTCTTCGGCTATCTCCGAAATCACCGAGCGAATGGGATTGGTTAGCTATAAGGATATGGGAGAGGAAGAAAGATTCGAGTGGCTGGCCAGAGAGCTGGAAAACCCGCGTCCTCTCATTCCTCATTGGCTCGACCTATCGGAAGAGACAAAAGAGATATTGGAAACCTTGATATGGGTGAGGCGTTCTCTCGAGGAGATTAGCCCGGAGGCGGTCGACACCTATATAATAAGCATGACCCACGATGCCAGTAACATATTGGAAGTGCTACTACTGGCAAAAGAAACCGGGCTATATTTCACCGATAGAGACAACATCGTCAGCAGATTGAATATCGTACCGCTATTCGAGACTATAGATGACTTCAAGCGCGCCCCGGATATAATGCGAAAGCTTTATTCACACCCCATTTATGCCAGGCATCTAAACGCCCGAGGCGGTATTTCCGAGATTATGATCGGCTACTCGGACAGCGGCAAAGACGGAGGGCTTCTCTGCGCCAGTTGGGAGAGCCACAAGGTTCAAAGGGCGTTGAAAGAGTTAGCAGACCAGTTTGGACTGAGACAGAAACTATTTCACGGCAGGGGTGGGAGCGTGAGCAGGGGGGGCGGTCCCACAAACCGGGCGATACTGGCCCGTCCTCCCGGAACGGTGGACGGACTCATAAAAATAACCGAGCAGGGAGAGGTCATTTATAGCAACTATTCCCTTCCGGAGATCGCCGAGGACAACTTCGAGCTTATAACCTCGGCGGTGGTCCAGGTAAGTCTCGAACAGAGGGAGATAAAACCGGAATGGGAAGAGGTGATGGAGGAGGTTTCGGAGAACGCCAGGAGGATCTGGAGGGCTCTGGTTTACGAGGACCCCGATTTTTATGCCTATTTCCGGCAGGCTACGCCTATTTCCATGATAGAGCAGATGCACATAGGCTCCCGCCCGGCCAAGAGGAAGCAGAGCGAGCGAATCGAGGACCTGAGGGCAATCCCCTGGGTTTTTAGCTGGACCCAGAATCGACATCTTCTAACCGGTTTATACTCGGTGGGTTCTTCACTCCATGCGTTTGCGGGCAGGAATCCCGGCCATAACCTAAAGATGCTGAAGGAGATGTACGGAAACTGGAGGTTCTTCCGTTCCTTCATAGATAACGTGCAGATAACTATGGCCAAGGCGGATATGTGGATTGCACTCGAATACTCTTTCCTGGTGAGCCCGAGAGAGATAGGCAGGAGAATATTCGAGCAGATAAGAAACGACTATAGGTTGCTGGAGGAGGTAGTGCTCAAGATTACCGAACAGGAAAAAATACTGGACAATAACCCGTTTCTTCAGAAAACGATCGAGTTGAGAAATCCTTATATAGATTCCCTGAGCTACATCCAGGTGGGGCTTTTAAGAAGGCTGAACAAGGGAGACTTTGAGAAGGAAGAAGAAGTCAAGCTCATCGAGAACCTTAAACTCAGCATAAACGGCATTGCCGCCGGTATGAAGAACACGGGCTAGTGTAGTGCTCGGTTCTTTACTTTGGTCTTGGAAATCGGTGCTCGCAGTCCTATGTTCAACTTGGTTAAAATTAAAAGAAACCGGTGCTTACATAGCATATTAGCTGATGAGAGCCAATTCTTAAATTCTAGTATGTTATTATATTTTAATATCATAATATACTGATTTCTTTATGGAGGTTAAAATGAAATGTCCATCCTGTAATATCGAATTGAAAATGTCAGAGAGGCAAGGGGTTGAGATCGATTATTGTCCTCAATGTCGGGGAGTATGGCTGGATCGGGGTGAGCTTGATAAGATCATCGAAAGGATGGAATCTACTTCTTACGCAGAGCGTAGAGAAGGTTATAGTAGGAAGGGATATGAACGGGAAAGCAGGGAAGAATACGAACGTGAGCCCTACAGGCGTAAGAAGAAGTCATTCTGGGGTGACCTCTTTGACTTCGATTAAAGTCCTCATCACGTTTAATATATGGTTTGCTCAAGCTACACTATTATTTACTTAATACACATGCCATTTGAATTCGAACGGAGGATACTTTAGTGAAGTGGTCATGGAAAGTAGGAGAGTTCGCCGGAATAGGTGTATACATACACGCCACCTTCCTACTTATAATAGGCTGGGTAGTGCTTGCCCATTGGACACAGGGTCAAAACCTGGCAACGACCGTAATCGGGGTAATCTTTACACTGGCCATATTCGGCTGTGTTGTCCTCCATGAGTTCGGGCACGCCCTGACAGCCAAGAGGTATGGAATAAAAACCCGGGACATTACTTTGCTGCCGATAGGAGGGGTGGCCCGGCTGGAGCGGATGCCCGACGAGCCCGGACAAGAGCTTTGGGTAGCCCTTGCTGGCCCGGCGGTCAACGTTGTGATAGCGATAATTCTATTTATCTGGATTCGGTCAACCGGCGGCTTTGAGCCTTTGGATAAGCTCAGCATGACCAGCGGCTCTTTTATAGAGCGCCTTCTGATTGTGAACATCTTCCTCGTTTTATTCAACATGATTCCCGCATTTCCCATGGATGGTGGGCGAGTGCTACGGGCAATTCTGGCAATGAGGATGAACTATGTAAGGGCGACCCAGATTGCTGCCACCCTGGGACAAGGCATAGCCTTTATATTCGGGTTCATCGGCCTTTTCAGCAATCCATTTCTTCTGTTCATAGCCCTCTTCGTATGGATAGGAGCGGCCCAGGAGGCCAGTATAACTCAAATAAGGTTTACGCTCGGTGGTATACCGGTGAGCCGGGCTATGATAACCGATTTCCGCACGCTCGGCCCTGACGACCAATTGGCCCATGCCGTAGGCTTGATACTATCTGGCTCACAGCAGGATTTTCCGGTGGTAGAGGACGGGCGGGTGGTGGGAATATTAACTCAAGGCGATTTGATTGGGGCATTAAACCAGCACGGTAGGGAGACCCCGGTGAAGGATGTTATGCGAAAAGACTTTCACCTGATTGATTCCTCGGAGATGCTAGAAAGTGTGTTCGTGCGTCTTCAGAGCGGCAGTTGCCGCACTCTTCCGGTAGTACATAATGGCCGATTAGTCGGGATTGTGACGCCGGAAAACATAAGCGAGTTCATCATGATACAGAGCGCACTGGGTAAAGATAGAGCAGATTTTGATAGAAATATCATATAGTAAAAGCCCAGAGGGAATTAAAATATGAGAGGGATTATATTGGCCTGCTTGATAATTATCCTTATCTCTTTTATTTTTCCGCCATGGATAATCCACTACAACGGAGAAGGTGCTTTTCCCAGAGAGTACGGATTTATTCTTTCTCCGCCTGATGCGACCTATTATTCACTGGATGTGAAGGTACTGATTATGCAGGTCCTGGTCATAATCGGTTTCACATCGGCGGTGCTTGTGCTATTGAAAATACTTAGATAGATATTCCATCTGATAGGGGCTATCCAACCTCCATCAACTTTCAAATGCAATTAAAAACTGTATAATAATTTGCCTAAAGTAATCTGATATTTTGCCTTTGCAAGATACAAAGCAAACACAGTATGGGCGACCCGCCGGGTCGCCCATACATTACGCATCTATTAAATCAGAGGGGTAAATATGAGCCGCCAGAGACCGAAAAAGAGAATTATAAAACCATTCCGAAGGGTAATGGCCGCAAACCGCGGCGAGATAGCCATACGCGTTTTCCGCGCCTGCACCGAACTGGGAATTACCACGGTTGCCATCTACTCGGAAGAAGACGCCTTTTCTCTTCATCGAAACAAGGCGGACGAAGCTTACCTGATAGGGAAAGATAAGGGGCCGGTCGAGGCCTATCTGGACATAAATGGAATCATTCGCCTGGCTAAGGACAAGAATGTAGATGCCATCCACCCCGGATACGGTTTTTTATCCGAGAACAGCCAGTTCGCAAAAGCCTGCATCGAAGCGGGTATTGCCTTCATCGGTCCTAGCCCGGATTCCATTTCTCTAATGGGGGATAAGGCAGAGGCTAGGCGGCTGGCGGCTAGCTTAGGAATACCCATCGTGCCCGGCACCGAGGGTTTTATCAACAGGGATGAGGAGGCTATCGAGTTTGCCGAAGCACATGGCTACCCCATACTGCTCAAGGCGGCACACGGCGGAGGGGGAAGGGGAATAAGGCCTGTATTTGACCGGAAATCACTCCTCGAAAACCTGGCCCAGGCCCGCTCCGAGGCCAGAGCCGCCTTCGGAAGCGACGCCATAATACTGGAGAAATATGTACAAAATCCCAAGCACATCGAGGTGCAGGTTCTAGGGGACCAATACGGGAACGTGGTTCACCTCTTCGAGCGTGACTGCTCCGTACAGAGAAGGCATCAGAAGGTTGCCGAGCTGGCCCCGGCCATCACGCTCGACCCTAAATTAAAGGAAAAGATGTATGAGGCCGCCCTCAGCATTGCTAGGGCGGTCAATTATACCAGCGCCGGAACCGTTGAATTCCTGGTAGACAAAGAAGGAAACTTCTACTTCATAGAGATGAACACCAGGATACAGGTGGAGCATACGGTTACCGAGGTTATTACCGGCATCGACCTGGTTCAGTCACAGATTCGTATTGCCGAGGGATACAAATTATCCGACCCGGAAATAGGCATTTCCAAGGCCTCTCCGGTCAGGAGCCGCGGCATTGCGCTTCAATGCCGTATCACCACCGAGGACCCGGCTAATAACTTCAGGCCGGATATAGGAAGGCTCATTGCCTACCGCTCTCCGGGCGGATTCGGAATAAGGTTAGATGCCGCCAGCGCTTATACCGGCGCGGTAATCACCCCGTACTACGATTCCATGCTAGTCAAGGTTACATCCTGGGGGCTAACATTCGAGCAATGCATAAGCAAGATGGACCGGGCACTCCAGGAATTCCGTATTCGGGGAGTCAAAACTAATATACCATTTTTGCTAAACGTCATCAGGCACCCGGTATTCCGTAGAGGAGAGTGCGCTACTACATTCCTCGAGGAACATCCGGAGATCTTTGAGATCCAAGAGCCGAGGGACCGGGCCACCCGGATTCTAAACTTCATTGGCGACGTCACCGTCAACAGGGCTATGCCCAAGCCGGCCAGTTGGGCCGAGCGCCCACCGCTTACACCGCGGGTTCCGGAGATAGATGGCATCCCGGTCGAGATTCCGGAACACCGACGGGTTTTCGAGAAGGAGGGTCCAGAAGGCTTGGCTAAATGGGTGCTCAAACAAAAACGACTCCTGATTACCGATACCACGTTCAGAGACGCGCATCAATCCCTTCTCACCACCCGAATGAGAACCTTCAACCTACTTAAAATAGCCAGAGCGACGGCTTACTTCGGTAGAAACTTCTTCTCGTACGAGATGTGGGGCGGGGCCACATTTGACGTGTGCCTGCGCTTTTTGAAGGAATGCCCATGGGAGAGACTGGCCCGGCTTAGAGCGGCCATGCCCCATGCCATGTTTCAGATGCTCATTCGCGGTGCCAACGCGGTGGGCTATGCAAACTACCCGGATAACGTCGTTCGTGAGTTCATCAAGGAAGCAGCTTCATCGGGAATAGATATATTCCGTATCTTTGATTGCTTCAATTGGATTCCCAACATGAAGGTGGCCATAGAAACCGCCATGGACACCGGCAAGGTGGTGGAACCAGCTATTTGCTACACTGGGGACATCACCGATCCAAGACGGGATAAATACACGCTGAACTATTATGTCGGCCTGGCTAAGGAGCTTGCCAGTATGGGGGCTCACTTCATCGCCATAAAGGACATGGCCGGCCTTTGCAAGCCCTATGCCGCTTTGAAACTGGTAAAGGCAATTAAAGAAGAGACCGGACTGCCTTTACATTTTCACACCCATGCTACCAGCGGTAACGGCGAGGCCACGGTACTAAAAGCCTCCGAAGCGGGTGCAGACGTGGTTGACCTGGCCATAAGCACCATGTCCGGACAGACGTCCCAGCCCAGCCTTAACGCGGTGGTGGCTGCACTTGAGGGCACCGAACGGGACACCGGGATAGACGTGGAGGGGTTGCACAAGCTCTCGGCTTACTGGGAGGCGGTCAGGGAATATTATGCGCCATTTGAGGGGGACATGAAAACCTCCAATGCCGATGTTTATCTCTACGAAATTCCCGGGGGCCAGTACACGAACCTGAGGGCTCAGGCCAGCGCCCTTGGATTAGGGGACAAGTGGGAGGAGATAAAGCGAATGTTCGCCGAGGTAAACAAGCTCTTCGGGGACATCATCAAGGTTACCCCGTCGTCCAAGGTGGTCGGAGATTTGGCCTTATTTTTAGTGCAAAACAAACTTACCACCGAAGACGTAGTCAAAAAAGCTGACCAGCTCAGCTTCCCGGAATCGGTGGTGGATATGATGAGAGGAAATCTAGGGCAGACACCCGGAGGATTCCCACCCGAGGTGCAGAGGGCGATCCTCAAGGGGGAGAAGCCGATAGAGGTTCGCCCGGGGGAGCTTATACCCCCGGCCGATTTCGACGAGACGGCAAAACGACTGGAGAAACAGCTCGGCCATCCGATTAGCGAGAAAGACCTCATATCCGCTCTCCTTTATCCCGGGGTATTTGAGGAGTTTGACCGACACCGCACGCTCTACGGCGATACATCTGTGGTTCCCACTACGGTCTTTTTCTATGGCATGGAGCCCGGAGACGAGACCTCGATCGAGATCGAGGAAGGTAAAACACTCCTGGTAAAGCTCTTCGCCGTGGGAGAGCTGGAGTCAGACGGCAGGAGACCGCTCCTCTTTGAATTGAACGGACAACCCCGTCCGGTGAGGATTCCGGATAAAGCGGCGGCGGCCAAGGTGATTGAGGGAAGGCCGAAGGCGGATACCAGCAATCCGGATGAGGTAGGGGCGCCGCTCAGCGGAAAGATAGTAAAGTTCTTTATCCGGGAAGGGGACGAGGTTCACCGGGAACAGCCACTCTTCGTCATCGAGGCGATGAAGATGCAGACCAATATCAAGGCCCCAAAGGACGGCGTCGTTCAGAAGATTTTGGTGTCTGAGGGTGACGGAATCGACGCCGGAGACCTGATACTGAGACTCAATTCCCAGGGCTGAATTGAGTTTAGTGACGTAAAGATTTATCGTCAACTATGTATTGCCCAAGCTGAATGAGTGAATTCCCGCTGATTGGTATAGCCAGTATAATTGCTCTGGGCATCGGAGCACAGTGGCTGGCGTGGCGCTTCCGTCTGCCGTCGATATTATTGCTTCTCATTCTTGGATTCGTTGCCGGGCCGGTAACCGGGTTTCTCAACCCGGATGTGCTATTCGGGGAGCTTCTCCTTCCGGTAGTATCCCTTTCCGTATCGATCATACTGTTCGAGGGCGGTTTGAGTTTGAGGCTATCCGAGCTGAAGGAGGTCGGCCGGGTAGTTTTTAACCTGATAACAATCGGGGTGCTAATAACCTGGCTGGCAACCGCCGTGCTCGGACAATACCTGCTCGGTCTCGATTTTTCGTTGGCCATGCTTTTGGGGGCTATACTGGTCGTGACCGGGCCCACGGTAATCGTTCCTCTACTCATGCAAATAAGACCGGTGGGCCGCATCGGCTCGATCGTAAAATGGGAGGGTATCGTCAATGACCCGATAGGCGCGGTGCTGGCGTTGCTGGTGTTTAAGGGGATACTGGCCTCCGGGTTCAGAGAAGCCACCAGCCTAGCCGCCATTGGTATTTTCAAAGCGGTTTTTATAGGTTTGGGAGTGGGCCTGTCGATGGCCGCAATCTTGATCGTGCTCTTGAAGCGCTATTGGATACCGGACTTTCTGCATAACTCGGTTTCGTTAATGATGGTCGTCTTGGCCTTCACTGTATCGGATTCCCTTCAAAACGAATCCGGTCTTCTGGCGGTTACGGTCATGGGAATAGCCCTGGCCAATCAGAACGCCGTGAGCGTTAGGCACATAGTTGAATTCAAAGAGAGTCTCCGGGTGCTGCTCATCTCTTCTTTATTCATAATTCTGGCTGCAAGGTTGCCCAGGAACATTTTCGACTATGTAAACCCTGATAGTTTATTCTTCCTTGCTCTACTAATTCTCTTCGTACGTCCGCTGGCGGTGCTATCGTCCACCTTAAATTCGAGGTTGGGATGGCCGGAGAAGGCTTTTCTGGCATGGATGGCCCCAAGGGGTATTGTAGCGGCGGCCCTGTGCTCGATCTTTGCCCTCCGGTTAGAGGAGGCCGGGAACGCTCAAGCCCATCTGCTGGTGCCGATTACGTTCCTGGTGATAACTGGAACCGTGGCGGTTTACGGGTTGTCGGCTTCCCCCCTGGCGCGCTGGCTCCGCCTGGCAAAACCAAACCCCCAGGGGTGTCTCTTCATAGGGGCGAGCCAATGGGTTTGTGAAATTGCCGTTGCTATCCGGGAAGAGGGCTATCAGGTACTGATGGTGGATGCCAATTGGATGAACATATCCACCGCCCGAAAGATGGGTTTACCGGTGTTCCGCGCCAACATACTTTCCAAGTCGGTCTTGGATAAGATAGAACTTGATGGAATCGGATATCTCGTGGCCGTGACTCCCAATGATGAGGTCAACTCCCTGGCCGCACTCCATTTCCGGGACGTACTGGGCCGCTCAAACGTCTATCAGCTTTCCCCCATGAGCGGGGGAAAGGAGGGCAGGAAGGAAGATGTGATTTCCGAGCATCTCCGCGGTCGCACCTTATTCGGGCCGGAGGAGACCTATTATTCCATGACCTCCCTCTTTGATAACGGTGCCGTGGTGAAAAGAACCCACCTGACCGATGACTTTGACTATAACGCCTTCCGGTCTATGTATGGAGATAAGGCAATTTCTCTCTTCCTGGCTAGGAAGGGTGGGGAGGAGCTCGTTGTCTACGCCGAGGACAACGTACCCACACCCAAGCCGGGACAGACATTGGTTAGTTTAGTTATCGGGGATAGGAAGTAATGCTTTTTGTTTTTTGTACGGAACGCACATGTGCGTTCCCTGCGTTTTTTATTTTGCGTTAGCACCGTTCGGTAACATACAGCCACAAAATCAAGCGATATATCAATGTGTTTTTGTAGGAGGACTGGCCTGACCTGAATGGTGCCGAAGGGTGCACTTCCTGCGTGGTAGGTGTGGATTCTGTATTTTGTACTGAACGCAATCTGCGTTCCTAAGTGTTGGCATAGATTTCGTTTTGTACGGAACGCATACATGCGTTCCGTACAGTTTTTTCTTTGCATCAGCACAGTTCGGTAACATAGAGCTACAAAATAAGATTACATGGGTTACATAAATGTGTTTTTGTAGGGAGAGCAGGCTCGTCCTGAGCTGGTCCCCGATTTAATCGGGGAAGGGTGCGTTCTGTACAGAATTGGTACCAATAGCCAATGTTTGGAAAAATAACGATGATGATAGCGTTGATAAAACCTATGAAACCCGATTGAGCGCTTCCTCTTCGATCCGTATTCTTCTTCTAAGCAGAAGTAAGTTAATTACACTAAACACCACTGCGGTTATATAGCAGGAGAAGATAAGAGGTATCGTCGCAATCTCTATTATTACGGCGATGTAGTTAGGGTGTCGGAGATATTTATACGGGCCGCTAGAAACTATGTTGTGGTCAGGTGCGACTAAAACCTTTGTGTTCCAATAGACTCCGAGGCTGGATATTGTCCAGTATCGAAGGACCTGTGCGCACAAAAATAATATCGCAAAAAGAAACCATAACTCGTTTAATTCTCTCTCGAAGAGCACCTTTTCCGTGACGAGTGAAATCAGAAAGAGGACATGCATTGCCACGATGACTTTATATCCGTCTTTGTCGAATTCAATTGCGCCAATAGACTTGAGGATGCGTTCGTTTCGCCTTGCTAATACCAGTTCGAATAAACGTTGGAGGATTAAAAGAAAGAGAAAAATCAAAAATGCAGTCATATCATACTATCTGATTACCCAGGTTACTTCGGTTTTGAGTATAACAAAATGTAAGGAACGCACCCTTCCCCGATTAAATCGGGGACCAGCTCAGGGCAGGCATGCGTTCCCTACAAAATGCCTTTGAGAGCATTAGTTGTTTTTTTATTCGTGTTCATTGGTGTCGATTCGTGGCTTACATTTGTGGCTTACTATTTTTCGGCTTGAAACAAAAGCAATTCGGAGCTGAATCCGGGGCCGAGTGCGGAGATCAAGCCGTAATCGCCGGTGCTGAAATCCCCCTCGGTGAGAAACTCGTCAAGAACATAGAGCACGGTAGGGGACGACATATTGCCGTGCTCCCGCAAAACCTTCCTCGAATATCTTAGTTCCCCGGACGGAAGGTCTAAGGACTCTTCATAAGAATTTATGACCTTGAGCCCGCCTGGATGTATGACGTAGTGCTTGATGTCGGAAACGGCCAGCTTATGCTTGTGGAGCAGTTCCTCTACATTCGGTCTTACGTATTTTCTCACTATTGATGGAATGTCCTTGCTGAATATAACCTTGAATCCTTGGTCCGCTATCTCCCAGCCCATGACGTCCAGTGAGTCGTAATAGATGGTGGATAGGCAATCCGATAGGTTAACGCCTCTCCGGTTAAAGAGTCTATGGTTTTTACCCACTACTAACGCAGCCGCTGCTCCATCGGAGAAAAGGGCAGTAGCTATAATATGACTCTTGGAATAGTCGTCACGGTGAAAGGCCATGCTGCAGATCTCAAGCGCAATCAGGAGCACCGCGCTATCCGGGAACGCCCGGGTATATTCGAATGCCCGGCTCAAACCGACCGCTCCTCCCACGCACCCTAATCCCCAGATGGGGGTGCGTCTCATATGTGCGTCCAGTTTAAGTTCATTTATCAATACGGCGTCTATACTGGGTGTGGAAATCCCGGTGCTGGATACGAATATAATATGATCAAAATCTGAAAAGCCCGCTCCTATCTTTTCAAGACAGGACAGAGCCGCCCCCTTGGATAAGCGGCAGGCATTTTCTATATATGCTTCATTTCGCTCCTTGAAGCTATGCTCTTTGCCGAACCATTCCTTGGGCAGGGTGAAATGCCTTACCTCGATCGTAGAGTTATCAAAGACGTTGATAAGCCTTTCTATATCCTCGCGCGAATGAGAGAACAGTTGATGTATATAGTCCCTGGCCTCGCTTTGATGGAATTTGTATGGAACATCTGCTGTACCTGCTGAAACCACTTTTGACATGTTAGCTATATTTACTTTTCATCAAGATAAACCGAGTACCATCTTGTCAATGTGTAGACAGCGTACCAAAACACACAGGTTAGGAGACCAACATTCCAGGCTGAGATGCTAACAATAAAAGTATAGCTGATATTGGCTAGAGGATTAGGGCTTAACCTCCAAGACGCCTTTCATGCCCTTATCCTTGTGGCTGTCGAAGAGAAACTTTTTACCACAGTAGAACTCATAGCTTCCCGGTTTCGTTGGGGTGAAGGTCACCTTTACGTCCTTCCCATGCGGTATGTCTTCATCCACGTTCAGCCCGGCGTCCGGGTAGTCGATGGTGAAGTTATGGGGAATCAACGTGGTCACGCTTTTCAGTGTGAGCTCAACCGGTTTGTTCGCCCTTACTACTATATGATCAGGCTCGAACGAGTAGCTGTCCACGATAACATCAATTCTCTGTACTTTGTCCGTTGGAGGGACCTCGGTTTCTTTAGTTGTTCCTGAAACTAAATAATTCTCCAAGAACAATATTAATAAGATCAATAAAGCTAACGTGCCGGATAACCGTCTCATTGTCATGTCTCCTTGCGATTAACTGGTTTTTATCACTAATATTCTATCTTAAGTTTGATTCTTTACCATAGAAGCAACCTTTTCTGACCTTCTGCGATGGCTAATATGTTAAACTATTTAATTAAACGAGTGCTAAAGAGGTGAGGATACTGAGCTTGGACTTCAAATTAAGAGAAGGGAACCCGCTAAGGGTAAAAAGTAGTGTTTTGATGTTGGCCAGGTTTGAGGGGGACGGCCTGATGAACATCGTAAAAAAAGTTGATGAGTCATTAGGCGGGAGCTTGAGCCGAATTTCCCAGGAGGAGAAGTTTAACGGCGAGCTGGGAAAATGCGTTATGTTGAATACGTTAGGAAGAATCGGTGCGGAAAGGGTGTTACTCGTAGGGCTTGGGAAAAAAGGAAGGTTTTCTCCGGACGTGCTCAGGAGGGCGGGCATATTAGCTGCCAAAAAGACCAAACCTTACTCCGGGAATATTTCCATTGGCCTCGATATTGGAGGGCACAACGGTAATGTATCGGCTCTAATTGAGGGCTTTATGCTTGGAAGTTACGAGTTCGATAAATACAAGAGCGGAAACAAAAAAGAAAACAGTAACCGGGTGATAGAATTATTCTCCAATAAAATTGGTGAACGAGGTTTTAAAAGAGAATTGGAATTTGCCAGAATTATTTCTGAAGCTACAAACTTCGCCCGCGACCTGGTCAACGAGCCGCCTGCGGTCATAACCCCCACTAAACTCGCCGATATCGCCGAGGAGATAGCCGAGGAAGAAAAGCTCGGATGTGAAATATTCGACCGGAAGGATATGGAAGAAATGGGAATGGGTGCTCTCCTTGCGGTTTCATCGGGAAGCGACGAGCCTCCAAAGTTTATCCACCTTACCTACGAGCCCAAGAGAAGGTCCGGTAAGACCGTGGCCATCGTCGGCAAGGGGATTACGTTCGACAGCGGCGGGCTTTGCATAAAGCCCAGGGACAACATGCGAACGATGAAGATGGATATGTCCGGTGCGGCCGTGGTTTTGGCGGTTATGAAGGTAATTTCCAGGCTCAAACCCTCAGTACGTGTCCACGGTCTTATCTCTGCTACCGAAAACATGCCCGGGGGAAAAGCTTACAAGCCAGACGATATAGTTCGGGCGCTCAATGGAAAAACGATCGAGGTGATCGACACC
Organism: Thermodesulfobacteriota bacterium; assembly: GCA_035559815.1. NCBI lineage: Bacteria > Pseudomonadati > Thermodesulfobacteriota > Thermodesulfobacteriota bacterium. Next base: position 69,301 of record DATMAT010000042.1, on the reverse strand, counting down.
GATGCGGAGGGAAGGATAGTCCTTTCCGATGCACTTTCATACGCCGTGCAGTTAAAGGCGGATGAGATCGTAGACTTAGCTACGCTGACCGGGGCCTGCATTGTAGCGTTGGGGGGTTACACGGCCGGGATTATGGGAAATAACGATAGGCTCATGAATAAAGTTATCAAGGCGTCAAGACTGGCCGGAGAAAAAGTGTGGCAGCTCCCGCTTGATGATGAGCTTAGAAAGGATATCGAGAGTGACATAGCAGACGTCAAGAATGTCGGCGGCAGATGGGGCGGGGCTATTACTGCGGCCATGTTCCTGGAGAAGTTTGTCGGGGATACGCCCTGGGTTCATCTGGATATTGCCGGCCCCGCTTTCAACGAGAAGGGGGGCGATTTATATCCGAAGGGGGCGACCGGCTTCGGCGTGAGGACCATGATCAGATATATTCTTGACTGATGTATGGTTTTAATTTGATACTATTCTGTATATACATGTTTATCATAATTCATTGTGAGTACCTTCGATGAGTCTACACCGAGGGTGTCTGATGTTCTTGACCTATACTCCGTGGAGCAATCTGACATGGGCTGTCATTCCGAGCCATGTCCTGAGCGGAAGTGAAGGAGCAGCGAAGAATCTAACGGATTGCTTCGTCGCTTTACTCCAATGACACTGGAAATAGGATTATTACAATATCACATAGCTCAGTTCTAGCTGTAAGCTCGTTGATTTTCAAGCTGAATCTGCTCTAACTTTGCTACTAGTAAGAGCCAATGACGATGACAGAGAGGGCCATTGATTCAATCATGAAATACAATTTTGTGGAGCTAAAGCTTCAAGGGGAGATCCCCGATGAGGAGGATAGTTTTATCATCCCTTTTCTCCCGAGAAGGAAAAGGATGACTGTTTGGGACTTGGAGAAGTTATTAAGCGGCGTCTCGGAGAATACTAACGTCGCCGGCGTGCTGATTAAAATCGGCAGCCTTAAAATCGGACTGGCCCGAGCGGAGACGATTAGAAGGGCAATAATTGAACTCAGGGAGAAGGGTAAAAAGGTCTTTGCCTACCTGGAAGGCGGGGATAATATCGAATACCTGATAGCCTCGGCCGCGGATTACATCGTAGTTCCACCCTGGACAATTTTGAACCTGCTCGGGCTAAGCGCGGAGGTTACATTCTTTAGAGACGCCCTGAATAAGCTGGGGATAGAGGCTCAGATCAAGGGACTCGGCGAGTATAAGAGCGCCGCTGAGACTTTTACCAGAAGCGATATGTCCGAGCCCCATAAGGAGATGATTAATTCGATCATCGACGACCTTTTCTCTCAGTTTATAAAATACGTTTCCGAGGGAAGAGGCATTGATGAAAAGAAGCTAAAAGCACTGATAGACTCTGCACCATTCACCGCTCAGGAAGCCCTGGCCCATGGGCTGGTCAACGAACTGGGATACGAAACAGACCTGGAAAAAAGGATAGAGGAAATCCTGAGCACCAAGATACGAAAGATTAGTGCAACCGGTTTACTTCGAGTTATAACCGGGAGAGACCTGTTTCGCTTAATAGACGAGAGAATCAGGGGGAGGGCGGGAATAATCGCCCTCATATGCGATTCGGGCATAATAACCCAGGGTGAAAGCAGGGGAAGCGGGGGAGGACCCAAGACTATAGGTTCTCAAACCCTGGCTAAGATGCTGGAGAGGTTAGCCGCTGACCCGGGGATAAAGGCTATAGTCCTTCGCTTGTCGAGCCCGGGGGGTTCAGGGATTGCCTCCGATTTGGTACGCAATCAAATTAAGGCTATTTCTCAAAAAAAGCCGGTGATAGTCTCGATGTCCGATGTTGCCGCCTCCGGCGGGTATATGATTGCGCTAGGCGCCAGGAAGATTGTAGCCGACCCCCTTACCCTCACCGGCTCTATCGGCATCATTTCGGGCAAGTTTAACATGGAGAACCTGCTTAAGAAGCTCGGTATCTACAAGGAGTGGGTCAAGCGGGGGAAGAGGGCGCTTATATATTCTAGCTATAAAGCCTTCACTAAGGGTGAAGAGCAGAAACTCGGCTTCATCATGAAATCATTGTACGATGATTTTGTGGGGAAGGTGGCCCAGGTCAGGGACATGGATTTTAAGGATGCAGAGCAGTTGGCACGAGGAAGAGTATGGACGGGAAGACAGGCTAAGGAACTGGGATTGGTTGATGAACTGGGCGGCATTAAGAGTGCCATCAACCTGGCTAAAAAAGAGGCGGGCATTCCCGGTCATTTAACGCCGGTCATAAGGCTTTATTCGAAGCCTAAATACATACAGGTCTCTCCTATTGGCAAGTTCTTCTTCGGAGAACAGCTAGATTCTTTGGTGGATAGTCTTCGGACATTGAAGGGGGAGAAGATCCTGGCCATGATGCCATTTTGGATTGATTTTAAATGATGCTAGGAAAAAAATCGTGGCTGGGGGTCTTTATCCTTCTAGGCATGGTTCGACGGAGTTTACTCCTTCCCCGATCGGATCGGGGACCAGCTCAGGACGGGCTTTAAGCGCAGTCGAAAGGCTCACCATGAAAGAGAGAGGAAACTCATTCTAATACCACTTAATCCTAAATACCATGACTAAGTCAATAATAACCCCTTTACTATCCCCTTCGTTCTGAGTGGTGAGCTTGCCGATAATCCCGTTCGTCCTGAATAGTGAGCCTGTCGAACTATCGAAGGACGAACTCCTTAGGTTCTAAATTTATACTTCGACCAGGCTCAGTATGATGCGTCGACACGCTCAGCATGAGCGGTGGTTTACCCACTGGTAAAGAAAAATAAAAATGCCCATTTATTCTGAGCCCTTCGGCGTAGTTTATCTTGAGCATAGCCGAAAGGCTCAGGGTAAACTAGGACGAAGGGTGAGTTCTGAAACCCTTCACCAAGGTATATAATCGAGCCAATTGATGAACTTTTGGTCCTTCCCTTTTACTATGTCGAAGAACCGGTCCTGTAGTCTTTTGGTTATTCCTCCGGGTTTGCCGTTTCCAATCGGCCTCCCGTCGACTTCCCTGATCGGGGTGATCTCGGCGGCGGTTCCGGTGAAGAACGCCTCATCTGCTATGTAAAGCTCGTCCCGCGTGAACCGCTCTTGAACTATCTTTATTCCCTCGTCGTCGGCGATTTCTATGGCTGTGTTTCTGGTGATTCCCTCCAGGATCGAGGTTAGGGGAGGGGTTTTGAGTGTACCGTTTCTGACGATAAATATGTTTTCTCCACTCCCTTCGGAAACGTATCCTTCGGTGTCCAGCATGAGTGCCTCGTCAAACCCCAGAGAGGTCACTTCCAGCTTTGCCATAACCGAGTTGACGTAGTTCCCGCATATCTTTGCCTTGGTCATATGGGTGTTCACATGCATCCGGGTGTAAGAAGAAATCTTTGCCCTGATCCCCTTGGTTAAACCCTCGTCCCCCAGGTATGCCCCCCAGGGGTATGCGGCAATGGCCACCCTGATCGGGTTATCTTTGGGATGGACGCCCATCACTCCGTCGCCGATGAAGGCAATCGGCCGGATATATGCCTCCTTGAGTTGGTTTACGATGAGAACCTTGAATATAGCCTTCCGTAATTCCTCCTTGGAAAAAGGTATGTTTATTTGTCCGATTCGGGCGGAGGAATAAAGCCGGTCTATATGGTCGGACAGGCGGAATATGGCCGGTCGTCCGTCGTGGCACTGATAAGCCCTGATGCCCTCAAAGACTCCTAGTCCGTAATGAAGGGTGTGCGTAAGCACGTGAACCTTTGCCTCATTCCAGGGAATCATCTCGCCATCAAACCAAATCAAGTAATTGTGTTTGTCGGACATGCAAAATTTCTCCTAAGTTGCAGAAGGCTCATAGAATATTCCTTATTCAACACGGAGTTGTCAAGTAAATAAGCCCTCAATATCCTTGACTATGAATCTTTTTATCGGGATAATACTATTCTCATAAGCTGTGAGGGGAGAATAGATTGGCGGGACAGGTAATAATAAAAAAGTACAGCAATAGAAGGTTATATGACACCAACAATAAACGTTATGTAACCTTGGAAGAAATAGCCAACATCATCAAGGAAGGCAACGAGGTTAAGGTCCTTGACTCGCAGACGGACGAGGATATTACCAAGGTCATACTGATACAGGTCGTACTGGAGAGCGAAAAAAACAAGGTGGATATCCTTCCCACATCGTTTCTCCACATGCTAATCAAGTATGGAAACAGGATAGCCAAGGATTTCTTCGAGAATTACTTTCTGATGATGTTCCAGCCTTATCTATCCTTCCAGGAAAGCATGAAGAAGAACCTTCGTTGGTGGCAGGAGGTGGGCTGGCTCCCTCCGGGAATGAAGCCTCCTATACCCACAAGGAATCTTGAAGAAGCCAATTCCGGCGGTCGGTATGACGGGGAGAAGGATTCGGCTTCCGAGGAAACGCAGTTTTTACCGCCGCAAATGCTGGAGATGGAGTTTCTTCGGCAAAGAGTTAAGGAGCTTGAGGAGAAGGTTAAATCCATCGATAAGCCCAAAAAGAGCCGGGCTAAAGAAAAGCATCCTGGCTAGCGTTTATCACTTTACAACCAAATTTATCATCCTGTTTTATAATTGTTCATACTTGTCCAAAATGAGAGATTGCATCGCGGGGATCTGAGGTAGCTATGAAGAGGGAGGGAATTCTGGGAACGGCATCGCTGGCAATGACGGCCCGGAAGGATTTTCCCTTTCCCTCACTTTTGGGAAAGGAGAACGGAGGGAAACCCGCTCGCCCTGAGCCTAGTCGAAGGGCGTTCATGGTTCGACGGAGTTTATCCCTTCCCCGATTAGATCGGGGACCAGCTCTGGGCAGGCTTTGAGCGCAGTTGAAAGGCTCATGGTTCGACTCCGCTCACCATGAAGGACATGGAAAATTCACAGCAATATCTCTTCACCCTGAAACTGAGACGAAGGGTGAGTAGGGTTAAAAGCTATTTCAACAATAGGATTAGGATGGCACTCGCGTAGCGGAGATAAAAGGGGTTGCCCCGATTTTAAAAAGACGTTTTATCTACTTGAAGGCCTTGTCTTACTAGTTTGAACCTCTGGTTTCTAATTATTTTGGACAGCAGTGATAATTGCCAACAATTGTTCATCGAATCTTCAAGGATGGGGCCTAATTTATTCGGCTTAGCAGACTTGGTGTAGTAATTTATTACTGTAGGGTAGGGGCGCGCTGCAGCGTGCCCCTACAACTATCATTCATGACAATGACAGCAATTGAGGCGACAATATATTCAGGCTTTCCGATAAAATGGGTATGGGTGGGTTGACACGAAAATGATCAAAGCACTTCGATTCTATCGGCTTCTACTATATCTCCGGCTGATAGCACTCCATCAATCTCGATATTATCTCCGACCAATAAATCTTCACAAATTAGGTCATCATCATTATCGAGTATTATTTCAGTGGCGGAGCTTACCTGAACTATAACTTCTGTATCACTATCTACTTCCACCTCTAAAGTGCCGGAATCTCCGGAGCAGTTGTTTTCGATAATGTCCCCTTCGAAAACCACGTTTATGTCTTCAAATTCTACATTTCCATTGGTAATGGTTATGTTTCCAACGTCCACTTCGGCTCCGGGGAATACGGTGATGCTGGTTAGGGCTATTCGTTCTAGGCTTTCGTCAAGAAACTCAAGCCTGGCCGGAGAGCCGCTGAAATTTCCTTCGATTCGAAAGAATCCGTCGGCATCGGTTATGTCTGAAAACAGATTTCCGCTGTCCTCGTCCTCTACTTCGACGGTTATACCCTCTATATCAGTATCAGGTGTAATTTCGGTTATTGTTCCTTGAAGGACTGCGTCGTTATTTCCTCCGTTACCGTTGTCATTGTCGGAGCTAAATTTTATGTCGCAGCCGCCTGATATGAGTAAAGAGATAGTTATAATGATTAATACAAAACTGAGTACAGAAGTAATTTTTTTCGTCCTCATTCATGCCTCCGGGTATCTCGCTATGTGAATTTTGAATAATATTATACTGACGGTGGGCGGGTTTTCATTAGATAATCCCTTTATGGCATGGTAAATTGGTAAGCTAAGAACCTGATAATGGAATCACCGACAAGAGTACTCTTCATAAACCACTCTGTGAGGGACGGGGGCCCGGGGCGAAGCCTCTTTTATATCCTGAAATATGTAGATAAAACCAGAATTGACCCTTTTGTCCTGGTGCCCAAGGAGGATGTTTTTACCGATTTGGTAAGAAATGAGGGTCTTGGAGATAGGATTATCGTCGAAAGAAAATTCCCGGAGAACGTTCTCAGGCCGCGGCTCAATTGGAGTTGGCTCAGGAGTGATGATGAGCCTCCTGCCTTATCCAGACTATTCAAAATTCTCTCGGTAATCTTGAATATCCTCGACCTGGCTCTATTCGTAATTTCTTCTCCATTTTTAATAAGAAGGAAGAGAATAAACATAATATACTGCAACGGCACGGTGGCTAAGATCGTGGGCGCGCTGATGGGCGTTTTTAGCCTATGTCCGGTTATATGGCATGTAAGGAATATTCAACAAACCAAAGCTCTATGGCTAACCATCAACCTTCTCTCCGCCCTTCCGGTGGTGAAAAAGATTATATGTGTCTCCAACCCTACTGCGGGTCAGTTTCATTTTAGCCGGGATAAGATAGTGGTTATCCATAATGGGATTGACCCTCAAGACTTCGACCCGGAAAAGACAATGGGCGTTTTACGCCACGAGTTCAACATTCCGGAGGGGGCGATCGTAGTGGGAAGCACGGGGAGGATAGTCCCGAAGAAGGGTTATGAATACCTGATAAGGTCGGCCCTTGCCGTGAAAGGCAGTATGGGTAACGATATGGCCAAGGTTAGATTCGTTATTGTCGGGGATACGCCCTATTTTTTCCAGGATAATCATCTACAGTTTTTAAAAGGTTTGGTGAGGAACCATGACCTTGAGGGTTTCTTCATCTTTACCGGATACAAAAAGGATGTAAGGCCTTACCTCAAGGACTTTGACGTTTTTGTCATACCCTCTAACTATCCGGACCCTTTTCCGAGGGTGGTTATAGAGGCTATGTGCTTTGGCTTGCCGGTAGTAGGCTTCAGCGTCGGCGGTATTGTAGAAGCTGTGGAAAACGGGGTGACCGGGATACTCAACCAGCCCGGGAATACCGAGCAGATGGGTAAGTCTATATCCCGGCTTATTTCAGACCGGCCTCTTCGCCTATCGATGGGAGCAGCCGGCAGGGAGAGGGTGATGAGGTTATTTTCTGCAAAGGATAGAAGCAGTGATGTGGAGAAAAATATATTGGAAGTGGCGGAGAAATATACCTAGAATAAGTGTGGGCGTTTGGACGTATGGGCATAGCTCACTGCCCCACACACCGTTCACCCCCATACCCCCATACTCTCATCACTTCCTCCTTCTCTCCCTGAATATCAACTTTATGGGTGTTCCCTCTAAATCGAATTCCTGTCTTAGCCTGTTCTCCAAAAATTTCTGATAGCTCTCCGGAATCCCTTTAATACGGTTTGTGAATATCACAAATGTGGGCGGCTTGGTCATGGGCTGGGATATGTAATAGAACTTAATCTCCGTTCCCTTATAGATCGGAGGAGGGTTTGTTTTAAGGACTGCTTCGAGCATTCTGTTAAGCGGCTTCGTGGCGATTCTCCGGCTGTAGTTCTGATAGACAAGCTCTATGCAGTCAAATATCTTGTTCACCCGCTTCCCGGTTAATGCGGATATGGAAATAACCGGGGCAAAGTCTATCTCCTTTAACCTGTCCCTGGTTATGTCTTCGATGCCGGTTGTCTCAGCAATCTTCTCCGGGACCAGGTCCCATTTATTCAGCAAAATAACGCATCCCTTTCCCTTGTCGTGTATGAGCTCTCCGATGCGGGCATCCTGGTGGGTCGGTCCTTCCTGGCTGTCGATCATGAGTAAAACAACGTCGGCTCTTTCGATTGTCTTGATCGCTCTTAGCACACTGTACCTCTCCACGGAGAAGGTGACCTTTGATTTTCTTCTTATACCGGCGGTGTCGATGAATATATATTTCTTGCTGCCCCTTTCTACGTAGGTGTCTATGGAGTCCCTGGTGGTTCCCGGTAGTGGGCTCGTGAGTAACCTCTCTTCGCCTAGGATTTTATTAATCAGGGTGGATTTGCCCACGTTAGGCTTACCCACTACTGCTACCCTGATGGCGTTCTGGTCATGGTCATCGGCTATAGCATCCGTTTGCGGAAGGTTCTCTACAATAGCGTCGAGAAGCTCGTCCATCCTTCTTCCATGGACGGCGGATACGGAGACGAACTTGTCAACCCCCAGGGAATGAAAGTCAAGAGCGCTTATTTCGTGCTTTTCATGGTCGACTTTATTCACCACGTAAAGAACGGGTTTTGTCCTCTTTCTTAAGAGCTTGGAGATCTCTATGTCCTGGGGCATTACCTCGGTTTTTCCATCCAAGATGAAGAGAATGAGGTCTGCCTCGTTTATGGCCACCTCGATCTGGCTTTTTATCAAGGATAGGTAAAAGTCATCGGACTCAGGCTCGAGTCCGCCGGTGTCGATTATGTTAAATTCGACCCCGGCCCATTCCGCCTCTCCGTATATCCGGTCCCTGGTTACCCCGGGGACGTCTTCCACTATGGCCTTCTGCCAGCCGATAATCCTGTTAAATAATGTGGATTTTCCCACGTTCGGCCTTCCCACAATGGCCACGAGCGGTTTTCTTCTTTTAATTTTTTCCTTGGTTTTATTCATGAATTAGGTCTCAATGATACCATATTATTTTAATGAGTTGGCTCTAGATCCGCTATTGCATTCAGAATTGATTTTTCGTTTATATCAAACTTGTCAAAAATAAGAGACTAATTATCAGAGCTTGCCCGATACTTATCAAAGGGCTCTAGTGACGGACAAAGAGAAAGCAACCCCTCTTTAATTCCCCCCTCTGTAAGCCAGTCCCAGCGGAGTCGAAGGGACTGTTCAGCCCAGTCAAAGGGCAGAAGGATGCACCTTATTTTATAGGCACTACTAACTAGATGGCCAGTTTATGAAGCTTTTCTTTTAGCTCGGAATTACATGGGATGATTGTGCATCTCTTCATCTCACCCACATTACACACCCCTAAATCCCCTCTCAAGAGGGGACTTGCTGTAGAGATTCCCCTCTAGAGAGGGGTGTCCCGAAGGGACGGGGTGTGTTAGTGTAGAGAAGGGTGTAACTGAGGTGTAGAAAAGATACTCTGACAAATAGGGTTAGGAGAGCGCTTGCATAGCGAACATAAAAGAGATTTTAAGAGGGCGTTTTTGTTTGTCGAAGAGGCTTGTTTTATGAGAGTGAATCTATTAGTTTCTAATTATTTTGGACAGCAGCGAGTTCGTCTATAAAGATTGAAATCAGTTTTTACATACCAGTTTGCTTAGGACTTTTGGAAATGATTCTTTATACTCCTGAGGACAAACCGGTGATGATAAGCCAGTTGCTCCTCTGAATACTGGTGCTCCTTGCCGTAGGGACAGGCGCGCCGGGAGGCACAGTTATCATTGCACGTATTGCTACTCACTCGAAATTTCATGCAGGCGTAGTAGTCCCATCCATCTTTTTCAGAAATCGTTCTTGCCGGGCAGGCAGATATACACGGTTTCGAGCAAGGAGGACATGGATCGAAATACTCTAAGGGTTTATCATAGGCTTTGAATTCCAAGTCGGTGATGATAGCCCCACGTAGGGAAATCCATGAGCCGTATTCGGGATGAATCAAAATACCCAATAGGCTTTTGACGCCTATTCCTCCCAGTTCTCCTAGCTTAGAGAAATCGAGCGTGTAGTCCGTATGATCAAATGGAAATGACGTCCTGTAATTTACCTTTTCATCTTCGAGGATCCGGCGTGCTGATTCAAAAGAGAACAAAGTATAGTCATCAATCCAATGTTCTCTTGTGTTTTTGAATTCCCAGTTTTTTTCAAGAAAGGTTTGTAAGATGCTCCAAAAATCTTTACCGGCAAAGCCAACCAGTATGAGGGAATTAGCGCCGGGCAAGAGGTTGGCAATGCGTCGTTTTTCCGCGGCATTTCTATCATAGTCCTCGGCTCTTATCAGGCGGATAAGATTAAACCCACGCGCCGAAAATAGTTGCGATAGTCCCTGGTATAATTCGTCTGAGGTCATTTTAAGTCTACCAACAACATTTAAATTTTATCCTGATAATTGCATGTGGTGAAAGAAATCAGTCCTAATTAACTGGGCCAATCTTATATCCGCTATTGCTAACTGCAGTTAATTATTAATTATAATCAAACGTTTCCAGAATAAGAGATTCATTTTCGGAGTTGGCCTGATGAAACAAAGGACTTCAATAATGGACAAAGAAGAAGCAACACTAAAATTTTCCTCCCCGTAAGGGGGAGGATTAAGGTGGGGGTAAAAGTTATAACCTGCATAACAAACATAAAAATAAGGAACCTGATTCAAAAAGCAGTGATTGGTTATAATAATCAAGCAAAGGGTAGGGCATGGCATGAAAATACTCATAACCGATAGCAAACCATATCTAAGTTCGGCAGAAAAGAGGGCTTTAAAAAAAGAAATGACTTTAATCCTCAAAGCACTCAACCTCCCAAGCCATACCGAGGTCTCTATAAGCCTTGTCGACGACATTACCATGAGGAATCTTAACGAAACCTACAGAGGGATAAAAAGGACTACCGATGTACTTTCGTTCCCGCAGTATGTCTTGAATCCCGAGAATGTTAATTCCGCTATTGCACACAACCACAAACAAAATTTTTTATTAGGAGACATAATCATCTCAATAGAAACAGCCAAGAGACAAGCAAAAAGATACAAAACCCCAACAAAAAAAGAAATACAAAGACTAATCATACACGGCACCCTACACCTCATCGGCCACGACCATAAGAAAAGGAAAGAAACAATAGCAATGAGAAAAAAGGAAAAAGAGCTTTTATCCCTGGTCCAACCCAAGCAAGGTAGGCTGTAAAGCCTTTTCAATTTCCTCAAGTTCTTTCAGAGTAGGAAGGTCACCCAAACTTTTCAGTCCGAAGGTTTCAAGGAATTCATCGGTTGTTCCAAAAAGGAAAGGCCGTCCTATAACGTCCTTTCTACCCTTTATCTGAATGAGACGCCTATCCAGTAGCATGGTTACCACCCCGGACGAATCCACTCCCCTAATCTGGTCAATCTCTATTCTGGTAATGGGCTGTCTATAAGCGACTATTGCCAGAACCTCGAGGGCAGCACGGCTAAGCTTGAAGGGCTTCAGTTGCTTGAACCTTATTATAAAATCGCTGTATTGGGGTGACGTCCTGAACTGATAGCCACCGGCAACCTCGTGGATGCCAAAACCACGGTCGAGCACATTCCACTCGGTGATCAACTCATTCACACACTCCTGCACCTCTTCACCGCTCAAATCGGAAAATACATGGCGGAGTTTTTGAAGGGATACCGGTTTATCCGAAGTGAAAATAATGCTCTCAATTGCCTTCTTGATACGGCTGCGGTCCAAGCTGGGACCCTCCTAAATAAACGAGTTTGATCGAACTGTAGGGGCTATCCTGGTATGCAGCAATGGTTGAACTTCTTATCAGTTCCAGCAGGGCCAGGAAGGTCAATACAAAATCGTAGCTCGACGTAAGCTCGTCGAAAAGCTCCTCAAAGAGTACAGTCTTATGAGACCGGACCTTGGAGGCCAGTTCCTCTATCTTTTCGTCTATGGTCGAGGTTTCCAACTCTAACCTTATGGGTTCAGGCCATATCTCGCTCCTGCGCTTGTATATGTCACGCAAGGCATCTATGAGCGACCACAGGTCTGCTCTGATTAAGGCATTTATTTTGTCCTCCTGGTCGTCCTGGAATACCCTCACAAAAACGTCTCTCTCCAGTATCTGAAACTCCGATAACTTCAACGCCGCCTCTTTATATCTCTGGTATTCGATAAGCCTTCTTACCAACTCTGCCCGGGGGTCTGTCTCATCCTCTTTTTCCGGCTCGGGTTGAGGAAGGAGAAAATGGGACTTAATCAAGCCAAGTTCGGCGGCTACCACCAGATAATCTCCGACTATCTCCAGGTTGAGATTCCTCATCATTTCCAGGTACTCCAGATACTGCTCGGTTATGACGGCTATGGGGATATCGTAGATATCGATCTCGTTCTTCTTGATGAGATGAAGTAGAAGGTCAAGAGGGCCTTCGAATGCGTCGATTTTTACCAAGCAGGGTTCGGCCAGTTCCAAAGCTCTCCTCGGTGGTTCAGCTAAAGTTAGGCAGAAAGATGCCTGACTACACTCCATAGCTCGAAGTAACTATAGCCGGATAAAAACTCGGTTATGATGGACACAGGATACCAGAGAACGTAGGTAAACACACGGCCTCCAAAAAAGAATAGGCCAAATAGTATTATTATTCCGTATGGCTCGAAGCGGCTATAGGCGTAAGCCTGCCTTTCCGGTAAAAGCCCGTAGACAACCCTGGAGCCGTCGAGCGGGGGCAGGGGAAGCATGTTGAATACGGCAAGCGCAACGCCGAATTGGAGCGTAAGTATTACCATCACCAGTATAGTAGGCATTATTCCGGTTACGGACGGGTTTATCACGATGCCCTTAACGTCTATAATCCCGAATTTTAGAATCATTCCGGCGACAATGGCCATGGCCAGGTTTGAAATCGGCCCGGCTATGGCCACTAAGAGCATCCCTTTTCTGGGGTTCTCGAAATTAAGCGGGTTAACCGGGACCGGCTTTGCCCAACCAAACCCAGCCAGGAACATGAGGATGGTTCCAAAAACGTCGAGGTGAGCGATCGGGTTAAGCGTGAGCCGCCCCTGCCTCTTGGCAGTGTCATCACCGAGCATATCTGCAACCCAGGCATGACAGAACTCGTGAACGGTGAGGGCAAAGAGGATAACCGGAGCCTGAATTAATATGAGTTTAAGATTAAAATCCATTCCGTGTACTTTTCCTTTTCTATCGCAGTCTTAGGACCTCGGATGATATTTCCTGTGTATTTCTTTTAATCTTTCCCTCTGGATATGGGTATATATCTGCGTCGTGGAGATGTCCGAGTGTCCGAGCATAATCTGTATGGTTCTCAAATCCGCCCCCCGCTCAAGGAGGTGGGTGGCGAAGGAGTGTCTGAGTGTGTGCGGGCTTATTTTCTTGCCGATCCCGGTCCTGCCGGCATATCCCTTGATCAGCTTCCAGAATCCTTGACGGGTCATCTTTCCACCACGCCTGGTCACAAATAGGTAAACCGATTTTCTGGACTTAAGCAGGCTGGGCCTGGAGATATTCATGTATTCTTGGAGGCTGGCTATGGCCTTATCTCCGATAGGCACTATTCTTTCCTTTCCCCCTTTTCCGTAAACCATCAGGTATCCAAGCTCGAAGTTGACGCTGTTAAGTTGAAGGGAGACAAGCTCCGTCACCCTTATGCCGGTTGCGTATAAAACTTCCAGCATGGCTAGATCACGCACACCCTCGGGAGTCTTATCATCGGGAGCGGAGAGGAGCTTCTCCACGTCGTCGAGCGACAGAACGCCGGGGATAGAGGTCCTAATCTTGGGGGTGCGTATAAGAAAGGTGGGATCTTTCTCTATGATTTTTTCGGCGAGAAGAAATCTGAAAAACTGTTTTATGGAGACCAGTATCCGAGCTACGGACCGGGCATTAAGGTTCTGCTCTCTTAGATGTGTCAGAAAATCAAGAATGACCTTGTAATCGACTTCTCTGATATCAACGATCCCTCTTTCTTCTAGGTAAACTACCCACTTCGAGACATCTCTTCCATAAGACTCCAAGGTGTTCTTTGAAAGCCCTTTCACCACGGCGAGATAAGAGATAAAAGAATCCTGGAGGTTATTCATGTTCGGAAAAATATAGTATTATGTGCCAACCTCCCACGAGCTTAGATATTTACTCTGCTCGGGGGTGAGCCTGTCGATTTTTACTCCTAGCGATTTCAATTTCATCTCCGCAACCATCTTGTCCACCCTCTCCGGAACGCCATAAACCTTGTTCTCCAGTTTTTTCCTGTTCTTCACCAGGTATTCAACACAAAGGGCCTGGTTGGCAAAGCTCATGTCCATGACGCTCGAAGGATGCCCCTCGGCTGAGGCCAGGTTTATAAGCCTTCCCTCGCCGAGGACGTTGAGCCGTTTGCCGTTTTTAAGGGTAAATTCCTCGACGTACTCCCTTATCTTCCTCCTGCTCCTGGATATGTTTCGCAGGCCCTTCAGGTCAATCTCCACGTTGAAATGGCCGGAATTGCAGATAATGGCTCCATCCCTCATTCTGGAAAAATGTTCCTTTCTGATAACGTTCAGATTCCCGGTGACCGTGCAGAAAAAGTCTCCTACCTTTGCCGCCTCATCGATAGACATCACCCTGAAGCCGTCCATTACCGCTTCCAGGGCTTTCAGGGGGTCCACCTCGGTCACGATTACATTTGCACCGAGGCCTCTTGCCCTCATCGCTACACCCTTACCGCACCAGCCGTATCCGCAGACGACAAAATTGGTGCCGGCGATTAAACGGTTCGTAGCCCGGATAATACCGTCGATGGTGCTCTGGCCGGTGCCGTATCGGTTATCGAAAAAGTGCTTGGTGTCGGCGTCGTTAACCGCGATGATAGGATAGCGCAATACCCCGCGCTCGGCCATGCTTCTCAAGCGGATAACGCCGGTGGTGGTCTCTTCCGTCCCGCCTATAACATTATCAAGAAGCTTGACCCTTTCTTTATGGAGGGTAGAAACTAGGTCTGCTCCGTCATCCATGGTCACGTTTGGGGCGGAATCGAGTGTGCTGATTATGTGTTGATAATAGGTCTTGGTATCTTCGCCCTTTATGGCAAAGACGGACATCTTGTGCTCTTTGACTAGGTATGCGGCAACGGGGTCTTGGGTGCTCAACGGGTTAGAGGCGCACAGGGTTACGTCCGCACCCCCCTCTTTCAAGGTTATGGCCAGATTTCCGGTCTCCGTAGTAACGTGAAGACAGGCGGCCAATCTGATTCCCTTGAGTGGCTTCTCCTTCTTAAACCGATTGCGTATCTGAGCAAGCACCGGCATCTCCTGAGCTGACCATTCCACTCGTAAGCGGCCTTCCTTGGAAAGGGCCAAATCTTTTACGTCGTATTTCATGTTTATCCTCCGTTTATCGACTGATAATGTGGCAACACTTCGTTGCCTCTGTCATCTTCGTAGTCTAAGGGGTTAATTATCGGACTCGGTGGAAACTTATTCAATTGCCTTTCTTAGCTCTTCCACCTTGTTTACTTTCTCCCAGGTAAAATCCGGCTCGTTTCTTCCAAAATGGCCGTAGGCCGCGGTGTTTTTATAGATCGGTCTCAGCAAGTCGAGGGTTTTTACCACTCCGGCCGGCCTCAGGTCAAAAACCTCTCTTATGGCCCTGGATATCTTATCCTCCGGAAAAATACCGGTGCCGAAGGTATCGACCAATACGGACACGGGCTCCGGCACGCCTATGGCGTATGCAATCTGCACCTCACACTCTTTGGCAAACCCGGCGGCGACGATGTTCTTAGCTATATATCGTGCCATGTAGCTTGCGCTTCTATCAACCTTGGAGGGGTCTTTTCCGGAGAAAGCCCCACCCCCATGTCTTGACCATCCGCCGTACGTATCTATTATTATCTTTCTTCCGGTTAATCCGGTATCACCCTTAGGGCCGCCAATCACAAACCGACCGGTAGGGTTAATGTATACCTTAGTCTTCGGGGATAGAAGCCTCTCCGGAATAACCGGCTTTATCACCTCCTCTAAAACCCCCTCGTATATGGTGGAGTTACCGACATCAGACGAGTGTTGAGTGGAGACAACTATCACATCTATACCCACTGGCTTGTGGTCTTCATATCTCACGGTTACCTGTGTTTTTCCGTCTGGCCTTAAGAACGGGAGTGTCCCGTTTTTTCTGGTCTCGGAAAGCCGTCTTGCCAGCTTATGCGCATACATGATAGGCGTGGGCATAAGCTCCGGCGTCTCATCTATGGCATAGCCGAACATCAACCCCTGGTCCCCGGCGCCTTGTTCCTTTTCTTTAGTTGCATCCACTCCCAGGGCAATGTCCGGGGACTGCCTTCCTATAGAAATCATCACACCGCAGTTATCACAGTCAAAACCCATAGAGCTATCCGTATATCCTATTTCCCTGATTGTATCCCTCACGATCGACGAAATGCTAAAATTGGTAGTGGTCTTGAATTCACCGGCTACGACCACCAGGCCGGTGGTGAGCAGGGTTTCACAGGCCACCCTTCCATGCGGGTCCTGAGATAAAACCGCATCCAGTATAGAGTCGGAGATCTGGTCCGCCATTTTATCGGGATGGCCCTCGGTAACCGATTCCGAGGTAAAAATAAAACTGCCCAGAGCCATATATTAGTTCCCTCCTTGGGACGATTAAGAGCGAAAAAACTATATACTTTTAGCCCTGTATGTCAAGAAAAGGTGCTTATGCTCAACCTACATGTTATTTTAAACAATATAAAAATGGCCACAAAGGACACAAAAAACGTAACCGCACGCGAGGCCGCTTTGATAGTATTGAGCAGGGTGCTATTGCAATCGGCTTACCCGGACCTGGCACTGGAGGGCTTTTTTGCCAAGAATACCCATCTTTCTAAGAAGGAAATCAGCCTGGTAACGGAACTGGTATACGGTGTGATCAGGTGGCTGGGAAAATTGGATTACATTATTAATCTCTTTACTACCAGTATTAAAAAAAAAGAAGTAGAGAATTTGTTACGGTTGGGAATATACCAGATTCTATTCTTGGACAGTATTCCCGATTATGCTGCTATAAACGAAACGGTGGGTTTGGCAAAAAAGCTTTATGGTGACAGGGTCGGTAATTTTGTGAACGCCGTGTTGAGAAGGTTGGTGAGGGATAAAGACGGCATTGTCTACCCCCGAGTGGAAGATGACCCGGTTAAATACATTAGTGTCAAGCATTCATTTCCCCCTTGGCTTGTAAGAAGATGGATTGGGACAATGGGGCACGATCAAACCGAGAAACTCTGCCATGCGTATAACCAGGTACCTCCTATTACCGTCAGGACAAATACACTGAAAACTATGAGAGAGAGGCTTATCGAGGCGTTTTCTGCAAGAGACATTCGCTCGGTCCCCACCAAATACTCTCCTGACGGCATAACATTGTTTTCCAAAATTGACCCCGCCTCGATCCCGGAATTTCAACTCGGTCTATTCACGGTGCAGGACGAGGCCTCTCAACTTATCTCCTATCTTCTAAACCCGCAACCGGGGGATATCGTTCTTGATGCCTGCAGTGCTCCTGGCGGAAAATCCACACACATAGCCGAGTTGATGGGAAACGAGGGCGAGGTAATCTCCCTGGATATCAATGAGTCAAGGCTAGGACTGGTAGAGCGTCAGGCAAAGAGGTTGGGAATTGGGATAATCAGGACTGTCTGTGCAGACCTTTCCGGTGAAGGCTGTGTGAGTGAATTTCAAAATCGCTTCGATAAAGTCCTGGTAGATGCCCCTTGCTCCGGCCTCGGCACTATCAGGCGGAATCCGGATATAAAATGGAGAAGAGGGGAAAAGGACATACTTGAACTATCAGAGATTCAGTTTAAAATCTTATCCCATGCTGCGCGGATGGTTAAACCAAACGGCGTTCTGTTATACTCTGTCTGCACTCTGACCGGCGAGGAAAATGAAGAGTTGTGCGAAAGATTCCTGAAGGAGAACCAAGGATTTCAAATCGATCAAGAGCAGATATCGGCGTTACAGTCTATTTCCCATCTCTTCGAGGAAAAGGGATTCTTTAGAACCAGCCCTCTAATCCCGGACATGGATGGATTCTTCTCAGCCAGATTCAGGAAGGTAAGCTGACCAAATATGAGAAAACTAATAGTTCCTTCTATACTTTCCGCGGATTTTACCAGACTGGGTGAAGAGATAAGAGCAGTCCAGGAAGGTGGCGCTGACTGGATACATGTAGACGTCATGGACGGGCATTTCGTGCCCAATATCAGCATCGGGATTCCGGTTGTAGAAGCGATAAAGAAGATAGAGCCGCCGCCCATGGATATACATTTGATGATAGATAGGCCAGATGAGTTTGCCGAGGTGTTTATAGAAGCGGGAAAGCCGTTTGTTAAATCGGTCACTATTCAGGTGGAGAGTTGCAAGCTCCTCTACAGCACCATAGCTAAAATCAGGTCGCATGGGGTGATGGCCGGCGTGGCCCTCAATCCGGCGACACCGCTTTCCACTGTAGAGGAAATCATTCCTTATGTGGATTTGATACTGGTAATGACTGTGGAGCCCGGCTTCGCTGGACAGGAGTTCATCCGGTCTTCCATCCCCAAGATAAGGCACTTGAGGAGTATAATCGATAGGCTGGATACTAAGCCTCTTATCGAGGTTGACGGGGGAATTAAATTGAACAACATCCGGGAAGCGGCGAGTGCCGGAGCCGACGTTTTTGTCTCCGGGTCGGGTATCTTCAAGACCAAAAATTACGCTGAAACCATCCAGGGGATGAGGAATCAAATAAGGGATTCTGGGGTAGCAGGTCTTTAGTTAAATCCTAGGTTAAGACTGGGTTTGTCCCAATCCTCTTGCTTGATATGGCCTACAAAACCTCCTATTTGAAAGAAATAGAGGGTTATTTTCTTTCGTTGATGGGAAAAGGTATCATGCTCTCATCCAAGGATTACGACCTGATTCTTAATTGGAGAAAGAGAAAAATCCCTAAAGAGATAGTGTTCAAGGGGATAAGAAACGCTTTTAGTGCCGGTTTAATGGAAAAAAAGGGCGGCGACCGGGCTCTCAGTCTCAGCCGGTTAGCCTCCTATGTCGAGGAAGAAATAAGGAATTATCGAATCACCGCCGGCGACGAATCCTCTGAAGAAATGGAACCGGGGCATAAGAGGGTTTCAGGAATAATCGAAAGACTGAATAAGACAATTAAATCGGAGAAGAGAGAAACAGTGCGAGGCCATTACCTCAAAGCTCGAAATAAACTTCTAGAGCTTCTCCACTCAAAAAGAGACGATATCTATGAAGTTCTTGAAGAAATAGAAGAAGATTTTTATAATGATTTTTACGAGGCTTTGCCGGAGAAGGAACAGGATAAGATAAATACGGAAGCCGAACGCCGGGTCAGTGGTAGGGCAAGGCAGATGACTGAAAAAGCCCGCCGGGATAGCTTACTATCGTTCAGGAACGAATTGCTGAAAAGGCATTATGGGTTGTCGAATATACTCGGAGATGATTGAGAAGTAGGGTAATGCTAAAACAATCTTCCATCGGCTGTGAAAAATGCTTTGGTAATGGATATCTAGTCGAAAAGCAACGCGACTTTGCCCTGGCCAGGTTGTGTGAATGTATGAACAATTGCCCGGAGTGTAACGGATCCGGGTCGATTATCTCCAAAAATGAAAAGGGATACAATTATGTCCGCTCATGTGGGCTATGTGGGGCGGTGAGGAGAAACATAAAGCTTTATAATCTTGCCGGTATTCCGGCCAGGTATGCGGACGTACTGCAGGTAGACGCCCACTTCAAGCCGAAATATCCAACACAGCAAACCGCCCTCAAGCATGCAAAGGATTTCGTGAAGCGGTATCCGCCCGACTCGGATAAGAAGAAAGGATTTCTCCTGATGGGAAAGGCCGGTCTGGGCAAGACTCATCTAGCTATCGGAGCCATATCCGAACTCACCCTCCAGCGCGGTGTGAGATGTTTGTTCAAGGACTTCTTCTATCTTCTGTCCGACCTTAAGGAGGGTTATTCCCAGGGCAAACCGGAGAATGAGGTATTGTCCCCGCTCATAGAGACCGAAGTCCTGGTGATAGATGAGCTGGGGAAGGGCAAAAGCAACGAATGGGAGCTGAACATACTAGACCAGCTTATTTCAAAACGCTACAATGCGTCCAGGTCTACCTTAATCACTACTAATTACGTTTCCGAGGATTACAAGACAAAACTTAACCTGGAAGACAGGGAAATACTAGAATATAGAGTTGGAGAAAGGATCGCATCCAGGTTATATGAAATGTGTGATTTTATCTATTTAAAGGGGGAAGACCTTAGAAGGCCAAAAAAAATCTAGAATTCCCAGTATGGCGATTGCACTTTCTTCACGGTCTCGATAATCGCATCTGCTTTTGTTCTTTCGCTCATGTCTCCGTAGTCTGTCTTTTTCTTCTCCAGCAGTTCTTCGATTACTTCCTTGGTGGATAGCCAAAGCCCGTCCAAGTTGTATCCGCCTTCCAGTATGTAGACTACCTTTCCTCCGCAGTGTTTTTTAGCCGCTTCCCTCAAAAACCTGGTCATTTGGGCAAACCCCTTTGGAGTGACCTTCATTCCCCCGAGAGGGTCTTCAAAGTATGTATCGAATCCGGCGGAGACAAGGATAAATTCCGGTTTGTACTGGTCTATGACCGGCCCGAGTATGCTCGAGAAGATTCTCATGTACTCTCCGTCTCCCATGCCCGCCGGCAAGGGGACATTGATGGTATATCCGACTCCGCCTCCTATGCCTGTCTCGTTTATCCCGCCGGTGCCCGGGTAGTAAGGATACTGATGCGTGGAGAAGTAAAGTACCTGGGGGGAATGGTAAAACATATTTTGTGTTCCATTGCCGTGATGGAGGTCCCAGTCCACGATTAATATGCGATTGAACTGGTACGATTTAAGGAGGTACGCTGCGCCGACGGCCACGTTATTGAATAGACAAAAACCCATAGCCCGGTTTTTTTCGGCGTGATGACCGGGAGGTCGGACAAGGGGAAAGGCGGTATCAACCTCTCCCCGTAACACGCTTTCGACCGCCGAAAGCATTCCCCCGGCTGCGCGCAATGCAGCGTCGAACGAGACCGGGCAGGTAGAGGTGTCCGGGTCTAGAAATACCCTCGGTCTTCCCTTAGTCGATAGGACAAAATCGTAATACTTGGGCTCATGGACGAGCGTTATCTCCTCCTTTGTGGCATCACGAGGCTCGATTCTCACCACCTCTTCCCAGAGTTTGGTGTGCCTGAGCATATCGATAATGGCCAGCAGCCGCTCCTGAGATTCGGGGTGCCCCATTCCGTTATCGTGGTCAACGTAGAGCTTATCTATAACTATTCCCAGTTTTTCCATCTTGATTTATTCCATCGGGTGAAAAAGATGTTAGCACAATATAGAGTACCATACAAAGATTTAGTCACTGTTTATAAGGGATTTGATAGCCCCGATAAGATATAGAGAGCCGGTGGCGCATGAATGGGTTGAGAGATTTTTTACCTTGCTAAAAGCCTGCTGGAAATCCTCTATGACCTCGATTTCCCGAGCGTGTCCCCTGGCTATCTCCGCTAATCTTTCTGCTTTAACCCCTCTTTTGGAGGGAAGGCCGGTTATTATGATTCTCTCCGCAACTTCAGAGATCTCTTCAAGGTACTTCTCATGGTCCTTATCGTTAAGCATACCTATTAGAAAAGTAAATTGGGCGTCAGGGTACATGGAACGGAGCGATAACCTCAATGCACGAGCACCGTCTTGATTATGAGCGCCGTCGAGAATAAACGGAGGATAGTGTCTTATAAACTCCATTCTCCCCTCCCACTTCACCGAGGAAAGGCCCTTCCTCAGTGCTTTTTGGTCTAGCTTTATTCCGTGGGATTCGGATATATTCTCCAGGGTAGCAATGGCAATGGAGGCATTCTCCAGCTGATGTATGCCCCGGAGGCTGAAATTCAGGTGCTCTAATTGCCACTTTTTTCCGTAATAGTCGAACCCTTCTGTGGTTTCACCCTGGAAGTAAAAGTCTCTTCCCATTACCCTAAGCGGTGAAGAGAACTCTTTGGCCGTGGTATGAATTACCTCTAGAGCTTCTCCTTTCGCCCCGGTTATTGCCGGAATTCCGGGTTTTATTACCCCGGCTTTTTCATGAGCTATTTCCTCGACGCTCTCCCCTAGAAATTGGGTGTGGTCCCTGGAAACGTTGGTTATGACCGAGCAAAGCGGTAATACCAGGTTGGTTGCATCCCACCGCCCTCCCATACCCACTTCCAGTACCGCGAAATCTGCTTCACTTAATGCGAAGTACATAAAAGCGGCCGCGGTCAAGACCTCGAAATAGCTGGGCTCGATAAACAAATGCTCCGAAACCCTTTTTACCTCTGATATAAGGGAAGACAACTCATCGACGGCAATTTCCTGACCGTTTACTTTTATCCTCTCGGTAACCCTTACTAGATGGGGTGAAGTATAAAGACCGGCCCGGTATCCCTGGGCCTCGAGCACCGAGGCAATCGCTGCGGCGACGGAGCCCTTACCGTTTGTCCCGGCGATTAATAGGCTAGGTATTTTATCCTGCGGATTGCCCAAGTGTTGGGCGATCTTCTTTATTCTATCTAGCCCGGGTTTCACTCGAAAAAGGCCAAGCGACTGGAGATAGGCAATTCCTTCATTCATATGATTAAAAATTAAAGATTCTTGGGCATCGTCCGATTTTTAACCGGGGGGCCAGGTCATCTTTCTTCCCCCTAAGACGTGTAAATGAATGTGCCAGACGGACTGCCCACTTTCCAGCCCGCTATTGATTACCAGCCTATACCCCTTGTTGCTGATGTTCTCTTTACGGGCGACTTCATTTGCTATGTGTATAAGATGGCCGAGGAGGGGAGCGTCCTCTTTTTCTGCTTCCACTAACGACCTTATGTGCTTCTTGGGAATGACCAGTATATGTACCGGCGCTTTAGGGTTTATGTCCCGAAAGGCAACCGACAAATTATCTTCGTGGACGATAGTAGCAGGTAACTCTCTTCTGGCTATCTGACAGAATATACACTCCTCCATTTTACTTCCCTCCTACTCATTCAAAGACGACCTTTATTATATCACAGCCTATCAACATTACGGCTAGCCGGAAAATGGCCGCCAAAATTTTCAGTGGTAATAATTTCCATCTGGTATTTGTTGTTGATATTGACCGAATCTTAGTGTAAATTTGATATTGATACTCAATTAAGCCAAATGAGGTGTGATACATTGACTCCGAAAATAAAACAAAAATCAGAGAGGAAAAAGGCTCTAGAAGAATTCATCTCCAAAAAAAGGCTCAAGTCCACCAAGCAGCGAGACGTGATATTTGATGAATTCTTCAACTATCTGGGACAACACGTGACGGTCGAAGACCTTTACGAAAAGATAAAAAAGCAACACCCGCGAATCGGATACGCCACCATTTATCGAACCCTGAAGCTCTTCAAGGAATGTGGCCTGGCCTTCGAGAGAAACTTTGGCGATGGAAGAACGAGGTATGAACCGGTAAAATTCGAGGGTGAACACCACGACCACTTGATTTGTCTTGGCTGCGGAAAAATAATCGAATTTGCCAATAATCAAATCGAATCGTGCTCCAATCAGGTAGCCAGGCTAAACGGCTTTGAGGTAGTTAACCACAAGCTCGAGCTCTATGGCTACTGCCCCTCCTGCCAAATTGACCATTGAGGTCATCTGAGTAATTATCCTTTCCCTATCGCTCCAGCACCACAACGGCCATAGAGTACTCGCCGTCATGGGTTATAGAGGTATGAATAATTCTTATTTCATTTCTCTCTGCGCATGCTTTAGCCCGGCCGTGAAGATTTATGTAGGGTTTCCCATGCTCATCTCTCAGGATTTCGATGTCGAGAAAGCGTACCTGCTCCTTCCCCAGGGCTTTGACAAAAGACTCTTTGACGGCGAAGTTCCCGGCAAAGTGCTGTTCATATCGGGCATGGCTCTCCGAATAGGCTATTTCCCGACCGGTGAACACCCTCTGCTTAAACCGCATCCCCCACTTTTTTAGAAGCTTCTCCATCCGGGGTATATGCACTAGGTCAATTCCTATTCCTGAAATCATATCAATATCGACGTCATCGACAAATTTCAATCATCTCTCTAACCGCTTTTTCCATCCCCACGATTAACGAACGGGCTATGATGCTGAAGCCTATGTTCAGCTCCTCTATATCGCTTATAGAAGCAATCATCCTCACGTTCTTGTAATCCAGGCCATGCCCTGCGGAGATCCTTAAATCATGGTCCAGAGCGATCTTCACTGAGTATTCGATCTTCTTGAACTCCTCCTTTCTTATTTGCTCATTTTTTGCCTCGGCGTAGTGCCCGGTGTGAAGCTCGACCATATCGGCATCGGTGTTCCTCGATGCCTTGATCTGTTCCTGGTCCGGGTCTATGAAAAGACTGACGAACAATCCACCCTCCTTGAGCCTTTTCACCACCTCGGACACCACCCGATGATTATCTATCACGTTTAATCCGCCTTCGGTGGTTATCTCCTCTCTCTTCTCCGGCACCAGCGTCACCATATTCGGCTTCACATCCAGTGCAATCCCCACCATCTCACTGGTGGGGGCCATCTCCAAATTTAGTTTTGTCTTCACCGTTTGTCTGAGTATATGTAGGTCTCTAATTTGTATGTGTCTCCGGTCCTCGCGTAGGTGCACCACAATACCGTCCGCACCAGCTATCTCCGCTAGGTAGGCTGCTAGAACCGGGTCCGGGTCCGTACCCCTTCTGGCTTGCCTCAAGGTAGCCACATGGTCTATATTCACGTTCAGTCTAGGCATGACTTAATCCCCTATCTCCTTTCTCAGTACAGACGCGATTTGTTCGGCAATTTCCCCTATGAGCGATTCACTCTCACCCTCCACCATGACCCGGGCTAGAGGTTCGGTCCCGGAGTACCGAAGATTTATTCTTCCGCGGGCCTTGAGCCTTTCTTCACACACCTTTATGAGCTTATCGAGCCCGTCTATGTTCTGGAAGGGTTTTTTCTCGGCCACTCGGACATTGATTAAGATCTGTGGGTATAGCTCTATTATCCTGGAAAGCTCGGAGAGCCTAGCCTGCTTTCTTCTCATGATAGCTAATATTTGCAGGGCGGCCAGCGTCCCATCCCCGGTGGTAGTGTGGTCCATGCATACTATATGTCCGGATTTTTCGCCGCCAAAGTTGCATCCCCTTTTCCTCATCTCTTCGACCACGTATCTATCTCCAACCGGCGTCCTGACCAGACTACCCCCTTTCTCTTCTAAAAAGGTTTCTAGAGCCATATTGCTCATTACCGTCGCCACTACGGTGTTTTTGCCCAGTCGTCCCTGCTCCATCAACTCATCCGCACAAATGGCCATTATTTTATCTCCATCTACTTCCTCTCCCATCTCATCGCATAAAATAATCCTGTCCGCATCTCCATCCAAGGCTATGCCCAGGTCGGCGCCGGTTTCGAGAACCCACTTTTTGAGTAAGCCCGGGTTTATGGCCCCGCATTCGGTGTTTATGTTTCTGCCATCGGGGTTAACCCCGATGGTGATAACATCTGCCCCTAGCTCCTGGAACACTATAGGGGAAACTTTATAGGCGGCGCCGTTGGCACAATCGAGGACGATTCTAACCCCTTCGAGTGTTAAGTCCTTGGGGAAGGTGTTCTTCACAAAAACTACATATCTACCAGCGGCGTCATCGATTCTGGTAACCTTTCCAATCTCTCCGGACGGAACACTCAGCTTGTTCACCCTTTTGCTCAGGATGAGCTCTTCTATCTCCAGTTCCTTTTCATCGGGCAGTTTGAACCCGAATCGGTCGAAGAACTTTATTCCGTTGTCCTCAAACGGGTTATGAGAGGCCGAAATTACCACCCCGGCGTCGGCGCGCATGCTCACCGTCAGGAATGCTATTGCCGGCGTGGGAAGCGGTCCCACCAGAAGCACGTCGGCACCCATAGAGGCAATACCGGCGGAGATTGCCTGCTCAAACATATAGCCGGAAAGCCGGGTATCCTTCCCGATCACCACTTTCGGTTTCTTGGAGTCCGACTTCTGCTCCTTCAGTATATGGGTAAGAGCCTTACCCAATTTGAGGCTCATCTCCGCAGTCATGGGCTCCAGGTTTGCTACGCCCCGCACCCCATCTGTCCCGAATAGGTGTTTGTATCGCTCTTTCAACCCTCCTTCCTCCATTCAGTTGAGTTTAACCTCTACCACTTTCGGTGTCTTTTTCTTCAACGTAATAAGCTCCGGATGCGGATAGATTACGTCTATCTGTAACTCTACCCGCTTCTGCTGACTGTTTTTTAGATTATGGCCATCGACATAAACGTTTATATCATCACTGTTCAGGTCCCGGATTATACTGTAGGGGCCTTCAAATTCCAATTCCGCTTTCATAGGACCCAACGGCTCCACTTCCCGGTCATCAAAGTTAACCAGTTTTATATCTATGTTTTTAAACTGCTTCTCCACTATCTGTTCCTGTATGTCCACCGTGACCCTTACAATCTCATCTTTGACGACGTCGACGAGCGGATTTACTGGCTTTAGAGGAACTTGGATGGTAAATTTCGACCTCACTCCGACCACCGATATCGAGTCGGTGTTCAAGCGCTCGACCTTGGACACGATGCTTCTTGGCCCCCTGATCTCCACCTTGCTGGGGTCTACGGTAGGCACACCGACCACCTCATATCCGGTATCGGCAGGACCCTCGATTACCGGCCTCACATCGACTTCTTTGACCATCAATTTGTCTATATCCACCTTGATCTCAGCCGGGGTTATTCCGGTGACGAGCACTCCCCGGGGCGTCTTGATTTGGTCTGTTTGCACCTCGAACTTAGAGAGACCGGGGGATGCGTTGGCCAGGTCGACGGTGAAGGCTATATTACGCGGAGAAATGGAGGATAGCTGGGTGCGGGAACCGCGAATCCTGATGTTGAGTTTCTCCGGGGGTTTGTTCACGATAACCAGGTCAGAGGGTAAGTTTACGTAATTCACATTTATGGACAAACTCTTCTCGATATCATGTTCAACGTTGGCTATAAACCAAAGAAATACGGCAATGGTGATGGCTAAGATTTTCTTACCAACATTCTTGAAAAATATATTTCGGGATATCTCATCGAGCTTTTTAAGCACTGTTTTTTTCTACTCGCTTTCCTTTAACGATGCGGTCAAAAATACCATAGTTTTCAGATTGCTGTCTTCCTATTACCAGAAGGTCGAGGAGACGATTATAGAGTGAAGTTGCATCCAACCCCCTGGTCAAGTTGCCCTCGGAGGCGAGAGATATTGTTCCGGTCTCTTCCGAGACCACAACCACGATTGCATCTGTCTCTCTGGATAGCCCTATAGCCGCTCTATGCCTTGTTCCCAGCTCCCTTTCCAGGTCCGGGTCTGTAGCCAACGGGAAAAAAGAACCGGCGGACAGGATCTTGTTACTACCGATGATCATTCCTCCGTCGTGAAGTGGGGAGGATGTGTTGAATATGCTTATGATAAGCTCTCTGGATACCCAGGCGTCTATTTTCATGCCGATTTCGACAAAGTCCGCCAGGCTGTTCGTTTTCTCGATGGCAATAAGGGCGCCGATTCGGCGATTAGCCAGGAAGCTGGTTGCTTTCACCACTTCATCAACGACCAACTCTTCCGATTTCCCACGGGAGATTTTTAGGAGAAGAGGATTCCTACCCAGTGCGGCCAGGGCCCTGCGTATATCGTTCTGGAATAGGATCACCGCAATTATAATGATGGAGCCCAGAAAATGTCCCAAGATCCAGTTGAGGGTAAATAATTCCCATCTCTGGGATGCGAAATAAAGTGCAAACAAAGCGATGAGCCCGGAAAGAATTTGGACGGCACGCGTTCCCTCGATCAGGCTGAGGAGGTAATAGATGATTCCGGCCACTAATAATATATCTACTGCATCCCAGAGGTATCTAAAATTAAAAATAGCGTCGAACATGGTTCGTTCCTGAGGTTTTAATTAGCGTTAATAACCGCATCCGTAATTTCCGCCACCCTTTTCATATAAAGCACATCGTGGACCCGAACAACCGAAGCCGAATTCATAATTCCGATGGCTATTGTTGCGGCGGTTCCCTCAAGCCTATCTTCCGGCAGGTCATGGCCCAGTACCCTACCGATAAAGGATTTTCTCGAAGTGCCGATTAATATGGGCTTGCCCAGGCCGAGAAACCGGCTTAGATGTTTTAGGAGCACCAGGTTCTGTTCGGCTGTTTTTCCGAACCCGAATCCAGGGTCGATTAAAATGCTCTCCGGATGTACTCCTTTATCCTCAGCCAACTCTATTGACCGTCTCAGGGAATTCATCACGTCATCGATAAGTGAACTATACCCTGTTTTATTCTGCATATCCCTGGGGCGGGAGGAGGTATGCATTAGAATTAGGCCGGCGCCATATTTTGCGGCTACCTCCGCAACTCTGGGGTCAAACAGTAGCCCGCTTATATCGTTCACTATAGATACACCCTCTTCCAAGGCTTCCTCGGCCACCTTTGCTTTAGTTGTATCGATCGATAAAGTAAGGTCAAATCTTTTTGTGACCTCTCTTATAACCGGGATTACTCGCTTTAGCTCTTCTTCCTCCGATACCCCCGTCGACCCGGGCCTCGTTGATTCTCCGCCAATATCTATTATGTCTGCTCCCTCATCTATCATCCTCTCGGCCTGCCTTAGCGCATCATCCGGCTTGAAGTGCCTTCCGCCATCATAAAAAGAGTCGGGGGTTACATTAAGTATGCCCATAATATATGTCCTCAGCCCCAAAACCACTTTTCTATCCCTGAAAATGAAGTCCTTTACGCAGCGCGGAGCAGGGGAGATTGGCTCAACTTGGTTTAAATATTTATCCTCGGGTCGAGGTTTGTATCCTGGGTTCATTCTTCTAAAGACTTTGAATTCAGTCTTTTCAGGAGTACGTAATGATTATGATACAGATCGGTTGATTAGAGTATTAGCTTTTACAGCTCGTCAACAGTTTTTGTCCTGAGTGCGACTGCGCCTTTTTGACTAAGCCCGCTTTCCCAAGATGGATACTCCGGTCTGATCTTTTTTACGATGTCGTCCAGTTCTTTTCCGTCGACTACTTCCTTATCCAGCAGGACTTCGGCCAGTGTGTGGAGTAGTTCTATATTCTTTTCGAGAACGGCCTTGGCCCTTTGATAGTTCTCGGTCACTATTTTCTTTATCTCGTTATCGATTTCTACAGCGGTTGCTTCGCTGTAGTCTTTATGTCTTGACAACTCCTTGCCCAAAAATATCTGCTCTTCCCCTTTGCCGAATGTCACCGGCCCCACCTTGTCGCTCATTCCCCATTCGCAGACCATCTTTCTGGCGATCTCCGTGGCTCTCTCCAGGTCGTTGCCCGCTCCACTGGTTTGCTCCTCGAATATTATCTCTTCCGCTGCTCTTCCACCAAG
Source organism: Thermodesulfobacteriota bacterium (assembly GCA_035559815.1). NCBI lineage: Bacteria > Pseudomonadati > Thermodesulfobacteriota > Thermodesulfobacteriota bacterium. The sequence continues at coordinate 40,016 of DATMAT010000042.1, read as the reverse complement.
GAGAACCATTATAGTATTATTCAAATAAGCCTTAGAAAGGGTGTACTTATCCTCTATGGGCAGTTGCTGTGTGACCCCTAGGGCCAGCCCCCGGGGAATGATGGTTACTTTATGTATCGGGTCTGTTCCGGGTGTGAGTTTTGCCACAAGCGCATGGCCACCCTCGTGATACGCAGTTATCTTTTTTTCTTTGTCGCTGATGATGAGGCTCTTTCTCTCCACGCCCATGATCACCTTGTCTTTAGCGTATTCGAAATCCTCCATGTTGATCTGCGTCCTGCCCAGGCGTGCGGCATGAAGAGCGGACTCGTTCACCAGGTTCTGGAGGTCGGCACCGGAGAAACCAGGGGTGGAACGGGCAATAAGGGAGAGGTTAACGTCTTCGTTTAAAGGGGTATTTTTCGTGTGCACCTTCAGTATTTCTTCCCTTCCCCTGACATCAGGCCTGGGGACAACCACCTGACGATCGAACCTCCCCGGACGGAGAAGCGCCGGGTCAAGCACGTCCGGACGGTTGGTGGCGGCAATAACTATTATTCCCTCGTTGGCTTCAAAACCATCCATCTCCACCAGAAGCTGGTTTAGGGTCTGCTCTCTTTCGTCGTGCCCGCCCCCCAAGCCCGCTCCTCGGTGTCTTCCTACCGCATCCAGTTCATCGACGAATATGATACAGGGGGCATGACGCTTTGCTTGCACAAAAAGGTCTCTCACCCTCGATGCACCCACGCCCACGAACATTTCTACGAAGTCGCTTCCGCTTATGATGAAAAACGGCACACCGGCCTCTCCGGCTATAGCCTTGGCCAGTAGTGTCTTCCCGGTACCGGGAGGTCCTACCAGCAAAACTCCTTTTGGTATCCGTCCGCCGAGGCGGGTGAATTTCTTGGGGTTCTTCAGGAATTCAACTATCTCTTGTACTTCCTCTTTAGCCTCATCTATACCCGCTACATCCTTAAACGTGGTCTTATTTTGGTTTTCGTTGAGCATCCTGGCGCGGCTTTTTCCAAAAGACATAGCCTTGGTGCCGCCTGTCTGTATCTGCCGCATGAATAAAACCATTATTACTATCAATAAAATCAGGGGGGCCCAATTAAGTAGTATGTGCGTCAGCGAACCTTCTCTATTTTCGGAGAAGCTGAACGCAATGTCTTTTTCCTTCAGAGTTTTGATCAGGTCGTCGCTAGCCGGCCCGGTAGTCTTGAACCCGTTTTGAATTTCACCTTTGTATGTGCCCTTTATTTCCTCGCCCTTAAATTCAACCTTATCTATCTCTCCCTGGTCGAGGCTTTTGAGGAACTGGCTATAAGGTATATCTTTGTAGTTGCTCTGAGGGGTATTTATTAGTTGATATAAGGCAATTATAGCTATAAAAATAACTAACCATAAAAGCAGATTTTTAAAAAGCTGGCTGCTCAATTCTCCCTCGTTTCATTGGTAAATTTTAATTCAAAAAAAATGATAGCATACATACTAGACTTTTCAACATAAGATACAGTTTTTATTGAATTTCCTTGAATACCTCGGTGCTTAAATACCTTTCACCGGTGTCACAGAATATGGTCACAACCTGTTTACTCGGCCCGAGCCTTTCCGCTATTCTTACTGCCGCTAACCCGGCCGCTCCGGCAGATATACCCACCAGTAGTCCCTCTTCCTTGGCTAATAGTTTAGTGAACGCCCTGGCCTCTCGACCGCTTATGGTCATTATCTCGTCGTAGATTTTCGTGTTGAGGATGTCAGGAACGAAGCCTGCTCCTATTCCCTGTATATCGTGTACGTGTGGCTCCTTCCCGGACAAGACGGCGGATTCGGCCGGCTCTACCGCCACTATGTGTATTTGGGGAAAGTGTTTCCTCAGTATTTCTCCAACACCGGTGATTGTCCCACCGGTCCCGACGCCGCTGACGAAGGCGTGAATCTCCCCAGGGACCTGCTCCAGTATCTCCGGCCCGGTGGTTAATCTGTGCGCTTCCGGGTTGGCCTGGTTTTTAAACTGTTGTGGCATGAAGGCGTTCGGGTCCTCCTTTACTATATTCTCGGCTGCCCTTACCGCTCCCTCCATTTTCTCCTCGGCCGGGGTTAAGACCAGTTCCGCTCCGTAGGCTGCCAAGAGAAGCCTTCTCTCTAGACTCATATCATCGGGCATGGTCAGGATTAATCTATATCCCTTCACCGCGCAAAGGAGTGCAAGCCCGATTCCGGTGTTACCGCTCGTAGGCTCGACGATTACGCTCTTTCCCGGTCTGATCTTTCCCTCTCTCTCCGCCACTTCGATCATTTTCAAGCATATTCTTTCCTTAACGCTCCCCGCCGGGTTCAGGTTCTCCAGTTTTGCCCAGACCGTTGCCGCCATCTCCGGTACTGTTTTTTTGAGCCTTATCACCGGGGTATTTCCGATCAGGTCTAAGACGCTGTTTACACTGCGAAGGGTATTCACCATGTGTCACTAAGAGTGTTTGTTGTATTAATAATAATGGTAGGAATGTATAAAAACAACTGAGTTTGAATTTTTTTAGCCAGTAAATTTTACAGTTACTTTAATATAAGTAGAGCTACCTCTTTGAGAACTTCTTTGTCCTTATCCATCAAGGACTGCAGAATTTTCTTTATCGTCTCCCAGGGAACATCCGGCTTTCGCATCTCGTTTTTTAGCTTAAGCAGGATTCCTTTTAATTCCTGGTCTTCTATGCTGCGAATATAAGCATCGAAGGACACCTGGTTGTTTTTTATTTCTGCCATATTTAGTTATAATAACTGATTACAAATTGAGTTAACATGAGAAGAAAACAAAAAATCAACCTCAAGCGAAGGGGAAAAAGGGTTAAGCCTTATTTCCTGGGTTTTATCTTTCTCACTGTGCTGGTGCTATTATCGACCTACATTCTCTTTTGGTACTTTACTTACGACCTCCCTGACCTCACCAAAATCACCGGCTATAAGCCCCGCCTTATTAGCGAAGTTTACTCGGTCGACGGCCAGTTAATAGGAGAATTCACCACTGAAAAGAGAAAACTCATCCCACTTGAGCAAATACCCACCCATGTCCGAAATGCCTTTATCGCCGTGGAAGATAAGCGCTTTTTCAAGCACGAGGGTGTTGACTTCAAACGGATAATAGGCGCCCTGGTTAAGAACATTCAGGAAAGAGATATAGTCCAGGGAGGGAGCACCATAACCCAGCAGGTGGCAAAGAATCTGGTTCTATCCCCGGAAAGGAGCTTTACCCGAAAAATAAAAGAGGCGATACTGGCCTACCGAATGGAGAAGAATCTTTCCAAAGACGAAATTCTCTACATATATCTTAATCACATTTACTTGGGCGACGGCACATACGGGATCGAAGCCGCCAGCAGAAACTACTTTCACAAATCGGCACGGGACATAAACCTGGCCGAGGCGGCACTCCTAGCTGGGCTTCCCAAGAGACCGGAATACTATTCTCCACGCAAATATCCGGACAGGGCGATAGACCGTCAAAGATTAGTACTTAGAATCATGGAAGAAGAGAATCTTATAACCAAAGAGCAGAGAAAGGAGGCGGAAAACTACAAGATTAAGATTCTACCCTCCCGAACCCCCAATCTCCAGGTCGCCCCGTATCTGGTAGAGCTGGTCAGACAACACATAGAGAGAAGGTTTGGGACTAAGGCACTGATAAACGGGGGATACACGGTATTTACCACAGTAGACGTAGATTTAAGCCTGGCTGCACAATGGTCTCTGAGACGGGGAATACTGGAGCTCGAATCGCGGCGGGGTAGGGGCACCGTGGTGAGACATTTAAACAGCCAGAAGGAGATAAGCGATTTTTTAGAATCGCAGAAAATCGATGAAATTAAACCAGGAAACTCATACCAGGCGGTTGTTACCGAGGTATCCAACACTGGGATTTCTCCGAGTGTTTTTAAAGCCAGCTTAGCTATGGGGAAATGGCCGGACGAGCTTAGATTCGCGGTAAGCACACCGCTGGGCAAGCCGGTGGACGGGCTTTCCTTTCCACTTTCGAAGAACTACGCGCCCCTTAATGGCTACGGGGGTATTTCCCTGGTGCAGACCAAACTGAGGGTCGGCGACGTGGTCAAGGTAAGAGTGACAAGAGAGGTAGAAGGCATATACGAGGCGTCCCTCTATTATGAGCCGGAGACTCAGGGGGCAATATTAGCCATGGATACAAATGGCTACATCAAGGCTTTGGTTGGAGGGTTTGATTTTCGTGATTCTCAGTTTAACCGGTCAACTCAGGCTTTGAGACAACCGGGTTCTTCGTTCAAGCCTTTGGTATATTCTGCGGCCATAGATAAAGGGTATACAGAAACCACTATCGTTTACGATATTCCGGTGAGCGTTAAAAACTGGGAACCGCAAAACTATGACGGCGGGTACCTGGGGCCAATCCTGCTTAGGGAGGCGCTGGCAAAATCCAGAAATTTGGCCAGCGTGAGACTTTTGCTGGAAATAGACCCCAATTACGCCTTGGGCTACATAAAGCAGTTCGGCTTTACCTCAACCCTAAACCCTTATCCATCCCTGGTCCTCGGTGGGTCCGAGGTTTCGTTGATAGAGATGGTAAGAGCTTTTAACGTCTTTGCCACCGGGGGTAAACTAGTCGAGCCCAAGTTTATACTTCGAATATACGACCGTGACGGTAAGCTGGTCGAGGATACAACGAATAATCAATTTCTCTCTACCGAGGAGGCAGAGAGGGAGGACCGGGAAACAAAGAGACTGCAAATAATAAAAGAGATTGCCAGAAGGATAGGTAGAGATGTACGGACCGAGGATGAGTATGTGAAAGAAGATGTTCTCGCTCCGGACGAAGATTTTAATACCACTAGGGATAAAGTATTTCTGACCCCCCAGGAATTTTTAAAACGCTTGCGGAGTAATTCCATAAGTTTTCATTACGACAGTGGAAAGCGAGCCATTAGACCGGAAACGGCGTTCATCATGACCGACTTGCTCCAGGCAGTGGTCAGAGAGGGCACCGGGAGGAGGGCTTTTGAGCTTACCTCCCTAGCTCCGATTGCCGGAAAGACTGGCACGACGAATGATTTTACCGATGCATGGTTTATTGGTTTTAGCCCGAGGATAGTTACAGGCGTATGGGTGGGTAAAGATAACCACACTACGCTCGGGAAAGGCGAGGCTGGGGGAAGGGCTGCGCTTCCCATATGGACGGACTTCATGAGAGAGGCCTTGAAGAAGTTCCCCGGGGGAGAATTTCAAACCCCGGACGGGATACGTTTTGTCAATACTCCTTACGGCTTGATTCCGTATAACGTGGACACCATGGGTGACGACTTGTATTCGGAGGAGATACGGCAGGAGGTCCACGGATATCAAAGCACGACTGAACAAAGGGAATGGGAGGAAGAAGACAGCGTAAGTGAGATAGATTTCCTCATAAGGCGCTAATCCAAACTCACTAGAGGCCTTATGGCCTCCATTTTTTTCTTGCCGATTCCATCTACTTCCTCAAGTTCCTCAATACTCTTGAAGCCGTTATTTGAGTTTCTCCAATCCACAATCCTCTCTGCCAGCTTGATACCGATTCCGGGAAGTGACTGCAGGTCATCTGTGCTAGCGGAGTTTATTCCTACGGGGACACCGAGCGCCAGGCTCTTTATTCCACTCATTCGGGAGAACTCATATCTGCCGTCGCTATGAAGTATGATTCTATCTCCGTTTCTCGGTTTTTCGTATAGGCTTAACGAGCGAGCAATGTGCTCAAGCCCTGAGTCATTATCAAACCTGAGCACAACAGTAGGGCGATCAACTTCGGCTAGTTCAACATAGGTGTAACCGGAAGAGCGGTCCTGGCCGGTTTCGTGTTCGTCGTGTAAATGGTATTGCCTTATCAGATAAAAGATTAGACAGACAAAAGCCAAGCATAGAACCTGACGCTTCTGGTAAATATATGATACGTTTCTCATCATATATTTTATTTTCTTACTTGACACGTCAAAAAATGCTTTTAACCAACCCGCCATCAACCTGGATTGTCGTACCGGTAATATAGCTTGCCCTTTCCGAAGCCAGAAATACGACCAGGTCGGAAAGCTCTTTTGGCTTTCCGATCCGGCCAATCGGCACGTCCAGCTCCATAGAATTTATCACATCTTCGATGCTTTTATTATCTCTCTTTGCCCTTTCCTCCGCAAGATGGATTATGCGGTCGGTAAGTATTCGACCGGGGCAGACGCAATTGACCAGTATATTATCCCGGGCAAATTCATTCGAGACCGATTTAGCAAATCCTATTACTCCAGCCCTGGCCGTATTCGATAGTATTAGGCCGTCTATGGGTTGTTTTACGGCTATGGAGGTGATGTTGATAATCCTTCCCCATTTCTGTTTTCTCATATAAGGTATGACTTCGTTCGTCATCTGAACGGTGCTGAGGAGGTTGAGTTCAAGCGCCTTTTTCCAATTATCCAGTGTGAAGTCAAAAAGATTGCCGGGAGGGGGACCACCGGCATTATTCACCAATATGTGAACGGTGGAGTAAGAGCTTATGGTCTCATTGATTATCCTCTTAATGTCTCCCGTCTGGGAAACATCAGCCTCTAATGCCAGAACATCGACTCCGGTTTTATCTCTGATTTCATCCGCCGTTTTTTCTAGAGCCTCTTTCCCCCTGGCACATATAGTCAAATTCACTCCTTCCTCGGCTAACCCTATCGCTACTGCTTTTCCCAGCCCTTTACTCGAGGCCAGCACGATAGCCACTTTATCTTTGATGCCTAAATCCATTTTGTTTTCCCCTTCGATTAAGAATGCAAATATTATATGCCCGGGAAAGATTTAACAATATTCATCGTACAATTAAAAATGCGAGAAGAGGGGAGGGCGGTAAAAATTTCGGTTAATAAATACAGGTTTATTGCCGCCTTGTATGAATATTATAATGATTATAATAAGTTACGTTTAGACTTTGACGTCGTTCTTGCTCATGTTTGGCATACCGGACTTTTTGATTTTCTTTGGATCTGTAGTAATTGTTTCGGAAGCCTTTTCCGATGAGCCGTTGCCGTTTGAAGAGTCGGATGAAAGTGCCGGGTTGTTTTGCTCGGCAGCCTTAGACGGAATCCCGGGGTTTTTTGCATAGTCAGTAGCATACCAGCCGGTTCCGTTTAGCTGGAATGAAGAAAGGGATATTAAGCGATGCACTTTCCCTTTGCAGTACTTACACTTTCTCAAGGGGGGATCGCTGAAGCCCTGGAGTTCTTCCATCACCCGACCGCATTTTTCACATTCGTACTCGTATATAGGCATGATACTATCTCCTTGGATTTTCTAGCTTTAATTGGAGTGGAATTAATATAATAACTAAATTTAAGTTATGCAAGGGTAGGCAGGTTTTCTTCTATTGTTATAAAGTTAGCTTTAATTGGTTATTTTGACCGACATAATCGGCAATGGCCTTAAAACGTTCGTACTTTCTGGTGAGGTACATACCCTCAGGAACCCCATCATATAATACGTGATATAACTTAGCACAGTCCACACCTGTATGCCTGAAATAAAAAGCCCTACGCTTATCGGTATTGAGGGACATCTGTTGTACCTCGTATAGAAACTTTAATTCATGTATAGTGATTTCCTTCTCTAGTTTCCGCGACTTTCTATTAATATGAGATTTTTGTTTCTTTTCGAGGTTGTTGTTATAACAACGAGAACATAGTCCCCTAGACCTATGAGGATATTCTTGAGTTTCACATTTTAGGCATTTATCATGCTTTCTCGACCAGCTAGTTTTTTTAATATTTGTAGCGGATTGCATGGTAAGGGGAATTAAATCAACAAAAATTGCTTGGTAAAAGTATTCCTTTAATAGTTTACATAAGATTTCTTATCAGACTCTGTATACTGATAATGGGTCAACTCTAACCTGGTTATAGCCGCTTTTCTGGTATAATTTGCCCCATGAGGCTAAAGAATAAAAAAGCTGTTGTTACCGGAGGGGGCAAAGGGATCGGGAAAGCCATAGCAAATGCCTATGTAAAGGAAGGAGCTTCCGTAATAGTCTGTGGACGAGATGAGGTTACCCTCAAAAGATCGTGTCAGGAGATTAAGAAGTACGGCGAGATAGAATATGTGACAGCCGATATCTCGGAGAAACGGGATGCCGGAAAGATTGCTGGCCGGGTTCGGGATAAATGGGACAGCCTGGATATACTTGTCAATAATGCCAGTATCCTGGGTGTACGCTCAACCATTCTGGAGTATCCCGAAGATGTTTGGGATGAGGTAATTCAAGTCAATTTAAATGCTCAATTCTACGTAACTAAGTTCCTCCTTCCTTTTCTTCTCAAATCGGAGAGCGCTTCAATAATAAACATTAGTTCGAGCGTGGGAAGGCGCGGCAAGGCTCTTTGGGGAGCCTACGCTGCATCCAAATTCGGGCTTGAAGGTTTGACCCAGGTTCTTGCCGATGAATTGAGGTCTTCAAAAGTCAGAGTTAATTCCGTCAATCCCGGAGGAACCAGGACCGATATGAGAGCGGAGGCCTATCCGGATGAGGACCCAACGACCCTACCGACGCCGGAAGATATAGTCCCTGTATTTTTGTATCTGGCATCGGATGAGTCAATCGGTGTTAACGGAAAGGAGTTTGACGCAAGGGATTGGATTAACAAGACTGATTTCTAAAATCAGTCAAACCTGTCTAAAATAAGAGATTGCTTCGCGGGGATCCGAGTTAGTAATTCGCTGCAGTCAGTGTAAATACTAGCGCGGTAATAAACTCTATGAAGGGTCTCTACAATGACAGTTTTTTTACGTTTTTCCAGCGGATGTACATCCGCTCATTCCTTCGATGAACTCAGGACAGGCTCTGAGTCTAATCGAAGGATGTGGTTCTTAATGAGCGATCTTAAACTTCCAGTTCCCGGAGAAGCCTGAAACATGTTTCAAATAGTATATATAAATTAGGTTTCCAGTAAAGAAATATACAGTACAGACAGCAATCTTATTGTGCTAGAATCAGCACAAACAACTCCCTCGGCCCGTGCACACCTAGAGTCAGGTTAAGCTCGATATCCGCCGTTCTGCTGGGGCCGGTGATAAAGGTCAGACAGCTCGTACTCTCTTCGGTTGAATTTTTCTCTGAAATTAAATTTACCAGCATAGCAAATAAATCGTTTATGTTTCTCAGGATTAAGCTTGATTTGACGATTGCCAGGTGAATTGGAGGAATCAGAGAAACGGTTCGAGGCTGTTTCTCACCTGCGATTAAAACGATTGTGCCAGTATCAGCTATAGCAAAGTCGGCCTCGGTAATCCCGATACCTGCATTTGACATTTCCTCTTTTTTATCTGGGTGAGCTAGTTTCAGACCCTTGCTCTGAAGGTCATCACCAATTTCAAGTCTTTGTATTAACTCAGATTTCCAGATAGCGAATGAGCTTATGCCTCGCTCCTCCACAAAGCTCATGATAAAATCCTTAACCGCATCCTCGCTCTCTACTATTTTTGCATTCCCGCTTACTTTGGTAAGTTCCTCTACGAACTGATTTACTAAAATCGATTTCTCCATCGTAGGCTCTGCAGAAATGCCAGTTGATTTGCGTGTTATTTCTTTTTGTTGATGCACGCCAGTAGAACCGTAAAGCCCGGTTCTTATCCGTGTTAATATTTTTTCCCTAGAGCTTTTGTTCATTTTCATTCTCTAGGTAGAGACGGCATTAATGCCGTCTCTACATCAATCATGAATAATGTAGGGAACGCATATATGCGTTCCCTACAAAACGCATTTTATTCACATTGTTTCATACCATCTGAACTCGTTGCCTACCATTGCGTTGTTAACTAAATTTTACTAATTTCTTTCCATCTTTTTCTAAAAGGTATTTTTGCCACCGCCGGAAAGTCACGATCATTTGTCCATTCAGAGAATGGATATGGCAGCGAACTTAGTTTTCTATTTTTGGAGAGCCAAGGAAACTGCAGGAAATAGGACAAAGTGGAGAGTAAACTGTAGGCCGTTTTACTCTCCATAGAGATCCGCCACAATCTCACTAAAAGACGTTCTAATAATCCTGCCTCCCCTCCCCTTCCATCTTTATTCTCTCCTTCCACCACTCTCTTTCTAAGCTCGAGTAAAACTTTGGGGAAGTCAATTTTCACCGGACAGACATCCTTGCACGCTCCACATAGAGACGACGCAAATGGAAGCTCGGGCGCTTTTTCCGCGCCGAGAAGCTGAGGGGTAATAATTGCTCCTATCGGCCCTGAATAGACCCATCCGTAGGAATGACCCCCTACCTGCCTGTATACCGGGCATATATTAAGACAGGCTCCGCATCTTATGCAGTAAAGCGATTCCCTCGTCTCCTCTGATGCCAGTATTTTCGCCCTCCCGTTATCCACGATAACCAGATGAAACTCCTCCGGGCCATCCATATCGCTCTTTCTTTTAGGACCGGTTATGAAGGAAACATAAGTGGATATCTTTTGCCCGGTGGCGCTGCGGACAAGGACGGGCAGAAAAATGGACAAGTCTCCATAACGGGGAATCACCTTTTCAATTCCCATAACTGCCACGTGAACTCTGGGGACGGTGGTGGAGAGTCTAGCATTTCCCTCATTCTCTACCACGACGATAGTCCCGGTCTCGGCTACGGCGAAGTTAACACCGGAGACGCCCATATCGGCGCTCAAGAACTCGCTTCTTAATCTTTCTCTTGCCACCCTGGTTAACTGCTCCGGTTCGGTATAGTAAGGAATGCTAAGCTTCTCTGAAAAGAGTCTAGAAATATCATCCTTGCTCTTGTGTATAGCCGGGGCGATTATATGCGAGGGGCGCTCCTTTGCCAGTTGAATAATGTATTCCCCCAGGTCGGTCTCGACCGCTTTAATTCCGGCTTCTTCGAGAGCGTGATTAAGTTCTATCTCTTCAGTGGCCATGGACTTGCTTTTAACGACGGACCTGACTCCGTTTTCTCTGGCTATTTCTACGATAATTCTACAAGCCTCTTCCCCGTCTTGAGCCCAGTGAACTTTTCCGCCGGTTTTAATCACATTGCCTTCGAGCATCCCCAGATAAATTGGCAGATTTTCGATCGTCTCCTTTTTTATTTCTCTCGCCCGATTTCTAAGGTCTTCAAACCCTTCAAGCTCGTCGTATGCCCTCTTTCTCGAAGCCCTGAAACGATCGGTGGTGTTTCTCAGAGCTTTTCTTAGATTCTGGTCGGTCAGTGCGGTTGATGACTGCTTCTTAAATTCTAATTTCTTAATTTCCATAAGAGGACATCCTTAACTAATTATCGGCCACGAATATACACGAATGGACACTAATGAAAAGAGGACAGAAACATTAAGATTAAATATAATCTATTCGTGTAAATTAGCGTCTAAAGCTCCGAAGCCAAAAGTTCGGCTATGTGCATCACCTTGACCGGAATTTTTCTTCTGCTCATAGCTCCTTCTATATGCATCAGACAACCCATGTCGGTTGATACTATGGTATCAGCCCCGCTTTCGACGATGCTAATTATTTTTTCTTCAAGCATGGAAATCGAAACCCCGGGGAACATTATGGAGAATGTCCCTCCAAATCCGCAGCAGGCATCATGCAGGTTCATTTCAACGAAATCAATTCCTTTGACCGATTTTATTAATTTTCTCGGCTCGTCTCTAATCCTAAGTTCTCTAAGAAGATGACAGGAATCGTGATAGGTAACTTTTCCACTGTAACTCGCACCCACATCTTCCACATGCAGTACGTTCGTCAAGAACGCGGAGAACTCATAAGTTCGCGATGCCAATCTATCAGCCAGTTCCAGTCCTCTAGACTCTTCTTTTAGTAACTCTCGGTAAAAAATCTTGACCATGGTCGTGCATGAACCGGAAGGGCAAACCACATAGCAATTATCATCTTGAAAGATAGATAGAAATCTCTTTGCCAGCGCTTTGGCATCATGCTGAAAACCGCTGTTAAACGCCGGCTGTCCGCAGCAAGTTTGGTCGACGGGAAAGTCAACTTCCACCCCCAGTTTTCTCAGAACCTTAACCATACTCTCTCCCACTTGCGGAAAAAAATTATCTACCAAGCAGGTAATGAAGAGGGAAACCTTTTTCTTTGACTGGTTTTGCTGGCGCAATCCCGTACCTCCGAGCTTTGATTATTTCTACATGTCGAAGTAATGTCAAGGTTGCTGCGCTAATTGATAACCGTAAATAACACATACACTCGTTCTTTATGGTTTGAAGTCGTGTTTAGTTATCGTAAAATAGATTAAGTATTCCAGCATCGTTAATTCATAGTACGAGGTCTGTTATTCATGCCACAAAAATTGCCCATACCACCACACTTTGCGCCCAATAAAGTCGGCGAAGTGTGGAAAGTACCTTACCAGGAAATCGCTGAAAAAGCCTCACTGTGGGCAGAAGAGCACAACATTGAACCTGCAGTTAATGACCGGTTTAAGATTTGTCTCATTTTGGTGGATGTTCAGAACACCTTTTGCATACCCGGTTTTGAATTGTATGTGGGTGGTCGCTCGGGGATGGGAGCGGTCGATGACAACAGGCGTCTTTGTGAATTTATTTATCGAAACCTGGGTAAAATCACTCAGATCGTGCCGACCATGGATACACACCAGGCTATGCAGATCTTTCACGGTATCTTTTTAGTCGATGACCAGGGCAAGCATCCGTCGCCATTTACTCTAGTTAGCTACGAAGATATAATGACGGGCCGTTGGCGCTTCAACCCGGCTTTGAGCCATAGTCTTGGCCGTGGGAGGGATTATGTGCAGGAGCATTTATTACACTACACGAAAGAGCTCAAGAGAACCGGCAAATACGACTTAACCATCTGGCCATACCACGCCATGCTTGGCGGTATTGGCCATGCCCTAGTATCGGCTGTAGAGGAAGCTATCTTCTTTCATACTATTGCCCGTTATAGCCAGCCGGATATTCATACCAAAGGCGATCATCCCTTGACCGAGCATTACTCTGTCCTGGGGCCGGAGGTATCGACCGATCCATACGGAGAACAGTTAGCTCCGAAAAGCGATAAGTTCATGCGTAAGCTCCTGGAATTCGATGCTGTCTTCATTGCCGGCCAAGCGAAAAGTCACTGCGTGGCCTGGACTATAGCCGATTTGCTAAGCGATATACAGGCCCATCCTTCTCATAAAAAATTAGTGGAGAAGGTATACATCCTGGAAGATTGTACCTCTCCGGTGGTAATCCCCGGGGTTATAGACTATACAGAGGAAGCCATTAAGGCTTTTAAAATGTTCGATGAAGCGGGTATTCATCTAGTACAGTCAACTGATGAAATCGAGTCCTGTCTATCTAATAATAAATGAAATAGATTGTTATATCACGAATGTAATAATTCACTTTAATAATATAGAGAGAACTTAATGAAACGATTAATATTCTAGCACTTATTATATCATAATAACTAATAATCACAGGATATTATAAACCACATTTATTGTTTAACTTTAATCTTCTCCTCTCATTTAATATTTAACTTAGAATTATTTAAACCAAGATATAATAATAATTTGTACATTACATTAAATAATATTTAGTAATAGTTTAATAATATCGTGTAATTATCTTGGAAAACTAATAATTTAGGTATTTGCCCTGCTATGATCCCCTGTGCTTTAGGTTCTCTACGCATCGGTCGCAAATAAAAGGATAATCAGGGTCGACTCCCACGGTAGTTCTATAATTCCAGCATCTCTCGCATTTTTCCCCGGGGGCTTTTGTGACTGCGAGAATGACTCCGGGAATATCCGCACTCTCAAAATTATAGCTAGCATCCTCTGGTGACTCATCGAGTAATTCCATATGCGATACAATCGCCAGGGTTTTAAGCAACTCCAGGTTTTCAGCTATAAACTCTCTTGTATCTCCCTTTGCATAGATTCCCACACCGGCATCTAACGAGCTTCCGATAAACTTATTCTTTCGAGGGATTTCTAGCGCCTTCAAGATGTCATCCCGCAAGAGAAGTAGCTTGTTCCATTTCTCTTCGATTGCACTATCCATGAATTCCGGTTTAGGGAATGTGGTCAGATGAACGCTCTCCGTCTTCTCGCCCGGAGTATAGCGCCAAACCTCGTCCGCAGTGAACGAGAGTACCGGGGCAGAAAGCCTTGCCAGAGAGTCCAAGATTATATATATGGCTGTCTGGGCGGACCTTCTTTTCCCGGAATTTGGAGCATAGGTGTAAAGCACATCCTTTTGCACATCCAGGTATATCGAGCTTAAATCTACTATGCAAAACCTCTGAAGCTCATGATATACGATATGAAACTCATAATTCTGGTAAGACCGGAGTATCTTTTCCGAGGAAACCCCGAGCCGATGCAGGATCCACCTGTCGATCTCTTCTAGGTCTTTGTATGCCCGCTGGTGCTTGAGCGGGTTGAAATCGTATATGTTTCCCAAAAGATATCTGAAGGTGTTTCTTATCTTCCGGTAGGATTCGGCAAGCCTGTCCAGGATTTCGGTGGAGATTCTAATGTCATTACGGTATTCTTCAGCCGTAACCCAGAGTCGCAAAATCTCCGCGCCGTATTTCTTTATAGTATCCTGAGGGGCAATGACGTTGCCCTTCGATTTTGACATCTTTTCCCCTTCTTTATCTACCACAAACCCGTGGGTTAGGACTGACTTATATGGAGCTGTCCCCCTAGTTCCTACCGAAACCAGAAGACTGGAATGAAACCATCCCCGGTGCTGGTCGCTTCCCTCAAGGTACATATCCGCGGGCATGGAGAGTTCCGGGCTTTTCTCAAGCACGGAAGCAAAACTGACCCCGGAATCAAACCATACGTCCAATATATCCTTATCTTTCACGAAGTTCTTTCCTCCACACTCCGGGCACTTGAATCCTGAGGGCAGCAATCGGTCGGCCTCGTGAGTGAACCAGGCGTCTGCTCCCTCTTTCTCGAAGATATCAGCAACATGATTGACAATTTCCGGGTCCATGATGACATGGTCGCAAGTGTGGCAGTAGAAGACAACTATGGGTACCCCCCATGCCCTCTGCCGGGATACGCACCAGTCCGGACGGTTCTCGATCATGTTGTAGATCCGGTCCCTCCCCCACTCCGGTATCCACCTTACGCGCTCTATTTCTTCGAGGGCCTTCGACCTCAGCCCGTTCTTCTCCATGGAAATAAACCATTGGGGTGTGGCCCGGAAAATGATCGGATTCTTACACCGCCAACAGTGAGGATAGGAGTGAACAAGCTTTTCCTCTCTTAAAAGATTGTTTTTCTCCTTTAGTTTTTCTATTATCTCCCGGTTTGCATCATATACGAACATACCGGCGAAGAACTCGACCTCTTTGGTAAAACGACCCTTATCGTCTACCGGGGCATAGATGTCCAGATTGTACTTTATCCCGATTTCATAGTCTTCCTGGCCATGCCCCGGGGCGATGTGGACAATTCCCGTTCCGGTGTCCAGAGTTACAAAGTCGGCTAGGGTAACGATGGACTCCCTTTCATAAAGCGGGTGGTTAAACTTCAATCCCTCTACTTCTTTTCCAGGAAACCGATGTAAAGTCTTTGTTCCCGGCCCGAATACATTTTCCAGAAGCGCCTGGGCGAGTATATACACCTCTCCATCTACTTCCGTCGCTACGTAAGTGTGGTCGGGATGAAAGGCCAGGGCTAAATTCCCGGGAAGAGTCCACGGTGTAGTAGTCCAGATCAGGGCATAAACCCTTTTCCCGGTGAGGAAAGGAAACCGATGGAATAGCTCATTTGACGATAGAGGAAACTTAACATATACGGACGGAGAGGTCTTATCCTCGTACTCTACTTCGGCCTCGGCTAGTGCGGTCTGGTCGAAATAACACCAATAAACCGGCTTCTTTCCCCGGTATAAACCTCCTCCCTGGATAAACTTTCCGAGTTCCCGGGCTATGGTAGCCTCGTAATCGAAGCTCATGGTCAGGTAAGGACGCTCCCAATCCCCGAAAACGCCGAGGCGTTTGAATTCTTCCCGCTGGATTTCTACAAACTTCTCCGCGTACTTTCTGCAGAGCCTTCGTATTTCTATCTTGGAGGCAGTTTCCTTTTTCGGCCCCAGGTCTTTTGTGACCTGAAATTCTATGGGTAGCCCGTGACAATCCCATCCCGGAACATAGTAGGAATCAAATCCAGACATGGTCTTTGATTTTACGATCAGGTCCTTGAGAATCTTGTTCAGGGAGTGACCTATGTGGATGTGGCCGTTTGCATAAGGAGGTCCGTCGTGGAGAATAAATTTCTGTCTCCCTTTGGAAGACCTACGTATTTTCTGGTATAGGTTAATTTCCTCCCAGGTCTTGAGCATCTCCGGTTCCTTCTGGCTCAAATTTGCCTTCATCGAGAAATCGGTGCGCGGCAGGTTGAGGGTGTTTTTATAGTCCAATTCTTTACTCATATAGGGTTAGGCTTCCTCCTGGTACTGGGGTCAAATATTTTAGTTAAGATGGCAGTGGAAAAAGTATTAGCCAAGATAACTCGAAAAGCAAGTTATGGCTTTGACGGTCTTACTCACGGCATTAGCCGGTATGGTCATCTATAAAATCGGATAGCTCTTCATAAAGATGCCTGGAAAAGCCCACCCACTTCTCCCAAGCCTCGCTGTACTCAATATCCTGGTCAACCCTTTTTTTTAGTATGAATCCGAAGCGGGTATGTTCAACCCGGAATTCGCTGTTCCCGGTCAATTTGTCCTCGAGAATTTTAGCGTAGTCCTGGAGAAGTTTGAGTTTGTCCTCATCCGCTTCCCTGATCTCGGCGATGAAATACCCACCTGTTTGCGCGGTGGGCATCTGCATTATATTGCAGCCGAGTTCTAGCCCCTTGAGAATAGTCTCTGCCTTCATCGAGATTAGGAGGTCCATTCCTGGCCTTGTAGAAGTTTTTTGCACATTAATTTTAGAATTATCCAATTTCCTATGTCAAGATGTTTTCACACAGATGTTTTCACACAGTGCCTTTTGAAGTATGCGGGGATATAGACAAGAAAATCTCCTTTACAACCCGGTTACTAATCCGATGGTTTTAGTGTTATAGTAGATGTTCGATGAAATTCTTGTCGAGGAAAAAATACCCATTAGCTTTCCTAACTGCATTTGGACTATTACTTGTCCTGATAAATTATGCCGAACCGGCATACCGCACCGGTTATATCATTTCGCAGGTTGTACCGAATGCTCCCAATTGGTTTGAATGGGGGAAGTACGATGTCAGTGTAGAGAAGGTCGAGCTTGATGTCTCCAACAATAATAATCATGGCCGGAGTAGTGAAGTTCAGAGGGGGTTAATTTATATTTACCTCCCGATGGGTGTAATCCGTCCCGGATTCGTAATCCTCCTGCCCGGGTTTACACCGGATGGGGCGCTCGATGCACGCTTGGTTAACCTAGCCCGGTCTTTTGCCGGAGCCGGGATCGGAGTGGCAGTGCCTGATTCCAGTACAATTCGTAAGAGAATATTCTCCAGAGACGATATCGAGCTTATCAAACTTACTTTTTACTTCCTTCAAGACCAAGATTATGTGGACAAAGAACGTATAGGCATCTGCGGCTTTTCGGTGGCTGGCTCTTATGCCCTGAGAGCGGCTTCCGAGCTGGGAAGCGGTCCCCTCTTTGTTCTCTCCCTCGGCGGCTATTTTGACCTGGGTGAATTGATTGCCCAGGTAATCTCGAAATCTGCCATTTACAATCGGTCAACCCGTCTCTGGAAGCCGAACCCAATGCCTGAAGAGGTTATTAGCAATAATTTCATAAGGCATATAGGAGTAGAAAGCATAAAACAAATCAACCAAGAGAGTCTCTCATTTGAAGATGCAAAAAAATATATCCAGATGTTGCCAGAAGCAGTTTTGATAAACTTAAGTGCACTTTCCCCGTCTCCTACCCTTCCCGCTATAAAGACGCGTGTCTTTCTGATACACGACAAGAACGACGACGTAATTCCAGTCGAGGATTCCTACAAGATCCGGGATTTGCTTCCCCGGGATATTCCAGTACATCTAACCGAGCTTTCTAGCTTCGACCATGTAACGCCCGAAAACTTCTTCAGCTTGGATACTCTAAAACTTTCATGGCAGGTACTTAATATAGTCAAGATGTTGATATAACCCAGTAGATGTTCAAAACTGTATGTCTGCAAAGGAGGTGGAAATGGAACTCGAAGAAAGAGTGGCAATAATTACGGGTGGCACCGGTGCTTTGGGCAAAGCGGTGGTATCGGAATTCTTGCGAGAAGGAGCGAAAGTAATTTCTACCTACATCATCGACCAGGAGTTGAGAGGACTTCGGTCAACATTAAAAAATCAAAACCTCACCCTTATAAAGGCAGATGTCACCAGAGAGAAACAGGTGGCACAAGTCGTTAAGAGAACGCTTAAAAGATTCGGCAGGATTGATATCCTGGTGAACATCGTGGGCGGGTTTACCTATGCCAAGATTCAGGATACAGACGAGAAAACGTGGGACCGGATGATGAATATGAACCTAAAGTCCGTATTCCTATGCTCAAAAGCGGTACTGCCCCAGATGATCAAGCAGAACTATGGAAAGATAATCAATATCTCCTCCCGTCCGGCTTTAAAGGGAGTAGCGGGCGTGGGGGCATACTCCGCCTCGAAGGCCGGAGTATTAAACCTGACTGAGACAATAGCGGACGAAGTAAGAGACTACGACATAAACGTGAATGCTATACTTCCGAGCACTATAGACACTCCAGCAAACAGGAGAGACATGCCCGAGGCTGATTTCTCCAAATGGGTAAAGCCTGAGGAGATCGCCAGGGTGATGGTATTCCTGGCCTCCGACGATTCAAGACCGGTTAGCGGCGCAGGTATTCCTGTCTATGGAAAGGCTTAGCCAGGTCGAGTCATCCAAAAAGAATCAGAAGAGAGCCCTTCTTGCTGGCTCTGCGGCGAACGTATTGGAGTGGTATGATTTCGCCCTCTATGGTTACTTTGCACCGGTATTCGCTCAATTATTCTTCCCGATGGATGACCGGCTAACCGCGCAGATCTCTGCATTCGGTGTCTTTGCAGCCGGTTACCTGATGCGCCCGCTGGGAGCGGTTATTTTCGGGCACGTGGGAGACAAACTGGGAAGAAAGAATGCCCTGATGCTTTCGGCTATTCTAATGGCTATTCCCACTACGCTGATCGGAGTGTTGCCCACTCACGCCCAGGTCGGGGTTATCGCACCCGTTCTTTTAACCATACTGAGACTCATACAAGGTATTTCCGTAGGCGGCGAATTTACCGGCTCCATATCATTCATCGTCGAGCATGCCCCTCAATCCCGGCGCGGTTTCTTCGGCAGCTTTACCACATTCAGCCTGCTCGGCGGCATCCTCATCGGTTCGGGAATGGGGGCAATAATAAATTCAGTACTTGGTTATGATGACGTTCTTAACTGGGGGTGGCGGATCCCTTTCTTCTTCGGGATTCTGCTCGGAGTAGTCGCTCTATACCTGAGGACACAAATAGACGAATCTCCCATCTTTAAAGATTTGGAGGGCAAGGGGAAAGTATCCCGGCGGCCTGTTCTAGAGGCGTTGACACAGAACTGGAAAGAAATACTGACCACGATCATGGCAACCTGGGGTGGCTCGGTCACCTTCTACATGATTTTCGTTTATATGACGACCTATCTGTCGAGTGAGATTAACCTGCCTCAATCCACGGCTCTTAGTATCAATACAATCAGCATGGTTATCATGATGTCTGTGGTTCCCTTAATGGGAGCGATTTCCGACCGCATCGGCAGGAAGCCGGTGCTGGCTGCCGGTTCCCTATTGATCGCCGTATCATCCTACCCCATGTTTCTCCTGATATTACCGGGTAACACGCTATTCATACTGGGGGCACAAGCCGTTTTTGCTCTAGGATTGGCCATGGTCTTCGCACCTTTTGGAGCGATGCTTGTAGAGCTATTTCCCTCACGCGTGCGGATGACTGCAATGTCTCTGGGATATAACGTGGGGTTTTCCGTGTTTGGAGGCACTGCCCCGCTGGTATCCACTTACTTAATCAGGGAAACCGGAAACATCCTGGCGCCAAGCATATATCTAGGGCTGAGCTCTCTGATCTCACTCCTGGTTTTTCTAAGAATAAGGGAGAGGTATCGGGATGCACTTAGATGACCGACATCGCTACTGTAGAGACGCAAGATTTTGCGTCTCTACACTTATTTTAAAATCGCAAGAGGTCAAGGTTGTCATGCTGAACGCAATGAAGCATCGAAAAATTAGATTCTTCGCTTCGCTCAGAATGACAGCGTCGAAAGTTACTTCCAGATATATAGTAACTTATGCTAACATGCCCGAAATCTCAAATTCTGACTATTACATCTAAACACATATACCTTGAATATTATTATTTCGTTTCGGATACAGGTTTAATCTTATTACTTTTCATAGCCTTCAGATAAGCAATGATATCTTTTATTAATCTGTCCCGATCTTTTGTCTGAGGGTTCAATGCAGGCATCGTAGTGTTGTATCTAATGCTCTGCGGGTTATCTATCCATCGGTAGAGCCATTTCTCCTTCATGTATTCGGTTACGCTGACCGGGTAGTTAAGTTCTACCGACTTAGTTCCCCCCTCTCCGTTGATGCTATGGCAGGTCATACAGTATTGACGGAACGCCCTGAAGCCGTTTTTCACTTCATCCGGGCTATTTTTGGGTGGAGCGGTATTTGGGAAACGGTCCGAGAAATTTATCAAGTCAACCCAAACGACCTGGTAGGGCCAGCCCGAGCCTCCTTCCGCTTTAAGCTCGGGGTTATGGATGTTGTCCCAAACCAGGTAGAATGGGCCGAGCTCGACAAGCTCGTTGTTTTGAAGCCTGTTAATGAGGGTAAACTCCTTCCTGCCCGGAATGGCATAAACCAGGTAGCTAGAATATTTTCGGAATTGCGAGGAAGGGATGGTCGCCTCGTAGCCGTCGGAGCAGGTAAACAATATTTCCTCGGTTTTAATCCAGTCGTCGCCGTACACCGCTGTGAAAAGTTTATCGACCGGAAATCCTCTATATTGTCTATTTTCCGATTCGTGCGGTTCAAAAACGGTTACAGTTTTGGGTGCAATGATCTTTTCTATCTGGTCGAGTGATAGTTTTTTTACCACTTCACCGCGTTTTTTGAAGACTAGCTCCTGGGATGAAATGATGTTCGGAGATAAAAGAAGAAAGGATGTAAAGATGACCAGATTAATCGACGCTCTTATCCATATCATGGCAAATTATATTAAATTAGATCACACCAAGAATCCCTTAAAAGGCTAACCCCGATGATATTACCCCTGGTCAATCATGTACAAAATGGATATTTCCCTTAAACTTTATCACCATGCCCCGCTTAATCAAGGCGATAATTTTCGACTGGGGAGGGGTTTTAGTCGAAGACCCTATTCCTCGGATGATAGAGCATTTCTCTAAAATATTGCAAGTGGAAAAAGAGGAATTGGTAAAAGCTCTGCCGGAATGCAGGCCCGATTTCGAGAGGGGAACGATTTCGGAGGAAGTATTCTGGAAAAGAATGTGCAGGTCTCTCAGCATACCGGACCGGAGCATGAATTCGTTATGGAGTCATTCTTTCAAAAACGCCTACAAAGAAAACCGGGAAATGTTCTCCCTGGCCTCTTCTTTGAGACAAAACGGATATAAAATCGGACTTTTATCCAATACCGAAGTCCCGGCGGTTGAATATTTTCGAGAGAGAGGATATGAGATTTTTGACGCCACTGTTTTTTCCTGCGTAGAGGGAATGAGAAAACCGGAAAAGGGAATTTACCATGTAGCCTTGAATAAATTGGGCGTGCAACCGGAAGAGGCCATTTTCATCGATGATAAGGAGGCCAACGTCAAAGGCGCGGAGAGAGCGGGCATAAACGCAATCCTTTTCCGGGACCCGGGACAGGTAAAAAGAGAACTCAGCGCTTTCATGGTAAAAACGGTCAGCTCATAACCTCTGACTTATCCTGAAGTATCATATCCAGAAGTGCCCGCCCGAAATCCGAGGCAACGGCGATATCCTCGGGGGCAACTTCGACGTTGTTCAAGTATTGTAGCCTGAGTATATCCCCGCCTCTCAATTCCGGGATTATTCCGCCGAAGAAGAAGCCAAGATTCCTAAGATCGTTTGCCAGCGAACCACTCTCCACTTGCCATATGGGAAGGTCTACATAAATGCAATCTATGTGATGAAGGATAAGTTGCTTCAGGTGAAATCGAATCTCACCGAGAGTATTCTCACCTGGTGTTTCTACCACCAGGAGTGCTTGATTATGGTCTGGTCGGAGGGACACGTTCAGGCGGCCTCTCTCCGAAATTACGCTTCCTCCGGCGCTTGATTTCATGCTAATCTCTCTCTTCATTCCACACGCATCGTAAATGCTTTTTACTATAGTATGGTAAACCTCAGGCAGATAGACGGAAGACGGAGCGCTATCGAGAACGGGAGTATACATTAACGCTACCGACTGACGCCTGGGCTTTTCTTGATTAGTTATGCCATGAAATGAAACGCTTCCCGGACTATAGGCCAGGAGGAATCCGACTTCATGCCCGCCTAAGGCTAGGCTCCCTTTTTGGCTATACGGATGGACGGTTACTGCTTCACTATAGAACCCAACAATCCGATTCTGAGCTGCGTGCTCCCGCAAATACTGCTTCATCCGCTCAAAGAGCTTGTGGCCCCGATAGCGTGGGTCTACCACTGCTATTCCCGATTCTGCAATCTTTGCATCGGCCCGGTCAAAGCTTAACGCCAGATGGCCGACTATGTCGTCTCGGCTGTTGTATGCGCCGCAGGATTTCATCAGGCCGGATTTCAGCCGGGCCTCCACCTGCTCCGGGTAGTACATGAATTCGTTGGGGTAGGTATAACCGTAGCAGCGATAAACAAGACGAGCCAGTTCCACCGCCTCGTCCGGCCTGACCATTCGGATAGAAAGGGATTCTTCAGGGTGCGCTTCTTCGGCTTTTATTGCCGCCTGATGCTCCTCCGGGTCTAATTGATCCCGTATGTCCTTAGCAGGGAGGTCCCGGACAAGCTCGACACGGTTTCCGGAAGTCCCGAGATTCACGAAGTGAACCTGGTCTGCATAACCTAACGAAAGAAACGACGAGAACCTCGGGTCTTTTCCTTGTTCCAATTTTTGATAATCGAAAGGAAGCCCTTTGTCCTCGACGGCAACGACGAGCGAATGGGAGCGTCGGGATAGGACAACATCAACAGACTGCTTGGTGTCTCCCTCGTATCCGTATTCCAGAACCTTTCGTAAAACCTCCAGCAAGACCTCATCCAGTTTACGTGCAGCTTCTTCACTTAGCCCCAGGGCCTTAGCAACATCAGCCACCATATCCGCCACTGCGTCAAAATAACGTGTATCTACTAAAACGGTTAGCCGGGCTATTTGAGTTTCGGTAATGTTAGATAATTCGGGCTCCTTATTATCAGACATTTTACCTCTTCATTAGTATTTCGGGTTTC
This sequence comes from Thermodesulfobacteriota bacterium, assembly GCA_035559815.1. Taxonomy (NCBI): domain Bacteria; kingdom Pseudomonadati; phylum Thermodesulfobacteriota; species Thermodesulfobacteriota bacterium. The sequence continues at coordinate 16,521 of DATMAT010000042.1, read as the reverse complement.
AGAAAAAATATAAACAAACACAGCTTAGGTCAATAGGGAAGAGGAAAAAGGGTCAGATCTTGAAATGACAGGTTTTTTCCTTCTATATGCCTAACATTCGGATGCAGTATTCAGCTAACTCTAATACTTTGACATTCCACCATCCAAGGATGTGAGATAAGTCTCGCAAAAAAGTGAAAACGTAACCAAAACCAGAGGCGACTAAGAATGGCAGGTGTTCATCGGGTTTAGTTTGTTGGATATTGGCAGCTTATTTTACATCAGGACATTCACAAATTAACGGGTGATAAGAGATGCAAGGGGTCAATGATATGACCAGACGATTACCAGGGTTATTTCTCCTAATATCTACTTCTCTGATATTGGTATCCGGTATCTCGTCCGCAAATGAACCGGAAAATCTTCATCTGGCAAAACAGGCGGCTATCTTCTATCACGACTCAGGAGAGTATGACTATGATCTTGGGGTAGTGGCTCAAAAGGCGCAAGACTATTTAGAAAAGAGAATCTCTGAAAATAACAAGCTAAAAAACAAAAAGAGGCTGGCGGTCGTATTGGATATAGATGAAACCTCGCTATCCAATTACAGGCACCTTCTTGCCCTGGACTTTGGGATAATCCCGGAAATCTACAAAGAGACCATCATGGAAGCTGTAGACCCGGTTATTCCGGGGACCTTAGAGCTTTACAAATACGCAAAGCTAAACGGTGTGGCCGTGTTTTTTATCACCGGGAGAACCGAGGACCTCAAAGTGGCCACCATAAAAAACCTGAATAATGCGGGATACAAGGATTGGAATGGCCTATTTTTCAAGCCTAGCAGCTATCAACAGACGTCCATTATTCCATACAAAAGCAGTATCAGAAAACGCATTCAAGAGAGCGGCTATGACATCGTCCTTAACATCGGCGACCAGTACAGCGACCTGGCCGGCGGGTATTCAGAAAGGTCGTTCAAGCTGCCGAATCCTTACTACTATATTCCATAAGGAGAAGGAATCTTTTCTTTGGCACACGCCCACACTCTTTTACGTTTGGCTTCATGCCTTCTTCGGCCTGTAAATATGGGTGCCGGTGCCGAAAAATACTTCGGCGGCCTCCATGATAGTTTCGGAAAGAGTGGGATGAGGATGAATACTCAGGCTTAGGTCCGAGGCTAAGGCCGCCATCTCCACAGCCAGTACTCCCTCTGCAATTAACTCCCCAGCTCCGGTTCCCACTATCCCCATTCCCAGCACCCGCTCGGTCTCCGGGTCGAGTATGAGCTTAGTTACACCGTCATTCCTGTCCAAAGTCGTAGCTCTACCCGAGGCTCCCCAGGGGAAGCGGGCAACCTTAACCGGTCGCTTCTGCCCCTTGGCCTCGGTCTCGGTAAGGCCGCACCAGGCTATCTCCGGGTCGGTAAACACCACGGCGGGTATTGCTTGAGGCTCGAAGGCAACCTTGTGTCCGGCGATAACCTCTGCTGCCACCCGTCCCTCGTGCGTAGCCTTATGCGCCAGCATAGGTTCGCCGGCAACGTCTCCAATTGCGTATATAGTAGGTTCTTCGGTTCGGCGTTGCACATCCACCTTTATAAACCCGGAGGAGTCGATACTCACCTTGGTATTTTTTAGCCCCAGATTCTCTGAGTTTGGTTTTCTGCCCACGGAAACGAGCACCTTTTCAAACACCTGCTCCGGCTCCTTGACCTCGCTTCCTTCAAATTTGACTCTAATTCCCTCCTTCTCCTCCTTCATACCAACCACTTTAGTATTCAGCATGATCGAGTCAAAAATGCCTTCTAGTCTCTTTGCCAGTACGGATACCAGGTCTCGATCCACGCCCGGCATAAGACCGGATGTCATCTCTACGACGGTTACTCTCGTCCCCAAGGCAGCATATACCGTTCCAAGTTCGAGGCCTATGTAGCCTCCGCCAATCACCAGCATGTTTTTGGGAATATCGGGCAAGTCGAGGGCGCTGGTCGAGTCCAGGATTCTGGGGCTCTCGATCGAAAGGCCGGGGATTGCCGCCGGACTGGAACCGGTGGCCAGGATTGCATGGCTAAATTTTAGTAGTTCTACGCCGTTCTTGTTTTGAATCCGGAGGGTTTGAGCATTCTCAAAGCTGGCCCGTCCCTGGATGTAACCTATTTTTCTTTGCTTGGTGAGCTGTCCTAAACCGCCGGTGAGTTTCTTTACTACACCGTCTTTCCATTCACGAAGCCTGTCCAGGTCGATAGTGGGCTTTGAGAATTCCACCCCCCAGTTGGATGCGTGCTGGGATTCCGTGATCACCTTGGCTACGTGAAGAAGAGCCTTCGAAGGAATACAACCACGGTATAGACATACCCCTCCCGGGTTAATTTCCTCGTCTATCAGCGTAACCTCCATCCCTAGGTCGGCTGCCAGAAACGCCGCCGGATATCCGCCCGGTCCTCCACCGATAACCGCAACATGAGTTGATTTAGCTTTTTCGCTCATTGCTGAACCCTCAAATCTTTTTGCCACAAATGAGCACGAATTTTCACGAATCAAAAATTGATTATTAGGTTTTTATATTAAGCTAACAAAACAACCTATGATCTCTTATGCCATCATTAGAAAGCATATTAGGTTGTCTTATGCTTCAATAGAAAACAGTACTGCCACAATTTGGTATGTTGTCATAGTGAACCTTAAACAAGGGATTGCTTCACAGAGCTCACACCGGCCAGAGAAAACATGCTCTTAACGACAACTGCAATAGCTCATTCCAATATTTAATCCCTTTCTTTTTATTCGTGTCCATTTTTGTGTAAATTCGTGGCTAAGTAATTTCTCTCCCATCACCCTTCCAGTATCAGCTTGAACGGCTGTTCCAGCGCCTCCGCCACCCAGCGTAGAAAGCGGGCGGCGTCTGCCCCATCTATGACCCGATGGTCGTAGGATAGGGAAAGGGGCAACATCAGTCGCGGTTCAAATTGTCCATCGATAAAAACCGGCTCGACACTAGAACGGGAGACGCCCAGTATGGCTACCTCGGGGAAATTAATGATAGGGGTAAAATAGGTGCCCCCTATGCCTCCCAGATTACTTATCGTAAAAGTTCCCCCTCTCATTTCCTCTATGGTAAGCTTTTTATTCCTAGCTTTCTCCGAGATCTCATTCAACTCTACGGACAATTCGATGATATTCTTCTTATCTACGTCTCTTATCACCGGAACCAGTAATCCCCTGTCAGTATCCACTGCTATACCTATGTGGTAGTACTTTTTGTAGATAATTTCGCCGCCAGCCATGTCCACGCTGGTATTGAACTCTGGAAAAACCTTGAGCGCCGAAGCCGTCACTTTCAGTATGATTGCAGTGACGGTCAACTTCCCTCCGGCCTCTTCCGCCTTTTTGCCGTATTCTTTACGCAATTCTTCTAGGTTGGTTATGTCCGCCTTGTCATGCTGAGTTACATGCGGAGAAACCCAGCCATAGCTCACATGCTCGGCAGTTTTACGGCGTACGTTGGTCATGGGTTTGCGTTCTATCTCGCCCCATTCGGCAAAATCCGGCAGCCGGGGAATAACAATTGACTCCACCATGCTTATCATGTGGGTCGCCGATGTATCCTCTTTAACCTGTCGGCCAGGAGGCCTCGTGTCAGGAGCGCCTGAGGCGAGCACCTGACGGGCATAGTTTTTTACGTCCTCTTCAGAAATCCGTCCTCCCGGGCCGGAGCCGGGAACCTCGTTTATGTCAACCCCGATCTCCCGGGCCAGCCGGCGAACCGACGGTGAAGCTGGAGCTTGCTGAGAGGAGGGCTTAGCCTTGGCAGCAGTTTTAGTCGGGCGGGTGAACTCAACCACTTCACCCTGCTCTCTTTCTGCCGATACGGTTTTCTCGACAGGCTCTTTCTTTTCTTCTGCCTCCCTCACTTCCTCCGGCTCTTCTTCGGCTTTCTCTTCAGCGCTGACTTTTTCTTTTTCTCTTTCTTCTTTTACCTCAACTTTAGGTTCCTTTTTCTTTTCTTCCTTCTTCTTCTCTTTCTTTTCTTCTTTGACCTCTTCCTTTGGCTTGGTCTCGGCCTTCTCTTCCTTTTCTGCGGCCTCTGCATCTTCGTCAATGGTTATGAGAAGCTGTCCTATCTTTACTTGCTCTCCCTCGCTGACATGGATTCCCTTAACCACCCCACCGACCGGGGCAGGGACCTCTATCAACGCCTTTTCCGTCTCTATTTCCATTATCGGCTGGTCCTGGGTTACCCTGTCTCCCACGGACACCAGGATTTTGAGCAAGTCGCCTGTTTGTATATCTTCACCAAGCTCCGGTAGTTTGAATTCTGTTACCATATCGCCCTCTCAATCTATTTGATTCAACCACGAAGGCACTAAGCCTGCACTGAGCGAAGTCGAAGTGACACAAAGTTAGAATCAAGAATATAAGCGTTATTTTTCATTTCTAGTATAAACCTAATATCTTTTCCTTAGTGTCGTCGTGTCTTTGTGGTTTATATTATTTGTCTTCACGAGATCACCGGATTTGGCTTTGCCGGGTCGATGTGCTTTTCTTTTATTGCATGCTCGACCACTTCTATGCCAATCTTTTTCTGACGGGCCAGCTCTGACAGTACAGCTAACGTGATAAATCTAGCGTCTACTTCGAAGAATTCCCGTAACGCCCGTCGGCTATCACTTCTCCCGAATCCGTCCGTGCCCAGTGTTACAAGCGGCCTCGGAAACCATTTTGAGATTGAGTCGGGCACTGCTTTTATATAATCGGTGGCGGCGACGAAAACGCTGTCGTCGGGAACATCCTCAAGGCACTCTTTGATGTAGGGAACCCTTTGAATCTCAGATGGGTGCAGCATATTCCAGCGGTCGACATCGTGGCCGTCCCGATATAACTCTTTATAACTGGTCACGCTCCACACGTCCGCAGCCACATCATACTTCTCTTCTAGAATCTTCTGGGCTTTTAGAACCTCATTCAATATTGCACCGCTGCCGAAAAGCTGGGCGTGGAGTTTTGTGTTCTTATGTTCAGAGGTTTTAAGCTTGTACATACCCTTTAAAATCCCTTCTTTGACGCCGTCGGGCATCGGGGGTTGCACATAGGGTTCATTCATAACGGTCAGATAATAGAACACATCTTGCTGTTGTTCGAACATACGGCGGATGCCGTCCTGAATAATCACCGCCAGTTCATAAGCAAAGGCCGGGTCGTAAGCTTTAAGGTTGGGGACGGGATAGGCAAGAATGTGGCTGTTTCCGTCCTGATGCTGCAAACCCTCACCGGCGAGTGTAGTACGACCGGAAGTACCACCGACCAGAAAGCCGCGGCAACGCATGTCGCCCGCCGCCCATATCAGGTCGCCTATTCTTTGAAACCCGAACATGGAATAGAAGGTAAAAAATGGAATGGTGCTGATCCCATGGGTGGCATAAGCCGTTCCAGCGGCAATGAACGAGGACATGGAACCTGCTTCCGTGATCCCCTCTTCAAGAATTTGCCCATCCTTGGCCTCTTTGTAAAAGAGCAATGTCTCTTTGTCCACCGGTTCGTAAAGCTGACCGACATGAGAGTATATACCGAATTGACGAAATAGACCCTCCATACCGAATGTCCTAGCCTCGTCGGGGACGATAGGAACGATTAGCTTTCCGATTTCTTTATTTCTAAGGAGCTTCACCAGGAGGCGGACGTAGGCCATTGTCGTGGATACTTCTCGGCCGTCTGAGCCCTTATAAAACTCCTCGAACAACTCGTCCGGGGGTGTTTTAACCGGCTCACACTTAACTACCCTTTGAGGAATATAACCTCCCAATTCCCGTCTTCGGGCATGCAGGTACTGCATTTCCGGGCTGTCATCCGAAGGCTTGTAAAATGGGGCTTTAGCCACGTCATCATCGGATATGGGAATCCCGAAACGGCTTCGAAATTCGCGAAGCTCTTCTTCGTTGAGCTTCTTCTGCTGGTGGGTGATGTTTTTACCCTCCCCGCTTTCACCGAGACCGTAACCTTTTACGGTCTTAGCAAGTATCACGGTGGGAGAGCCTTTGTGTTCCACAGCGGCCTTGTAAGCGGCATATACCTTCTCCGGGTCGTGGCCGCCTCGATTCAGCTTCTGCAGTTGTTCATCCGAGTAGTTTTTCACCATCTCTAATAAACGCGGGTCGACACCGAAAAAGTGTTCACGTATATACTTGCCGGATGACACACTATACTTCTGATATTGTCCATCAACTGTCTCTTCCATTTGTTTAAGCAGGACGCCATCGTGGTCCCTGGCTAAAAGCGGGTCCCAGTCACTGCCCCACACAACTTTAATCACATTCCACCCGGCGCCTCGGAAAATGGCTTCAAGCTCCTGAATGATCTTGCCGTTTCCCCTGACCGGGCCATCGAGCCTTTGTAAATTACAATTGATGACAAAGATCAGGTTGTCCAAGTGTTCTCTGGATGCCAGGGTGATTGCCCCAAGGGATTCCGGTTCGTCTACCTCTCCGTCTCCTACAAAGGCCCATACCTTTGCCTCGGACGGCTTCTTCAGCCCGCGGTCTTCGAGATAACGGTTAAAGCGTGCCTGATAGATGGCCATGATTGGGCTCAGGCCCATCGATACCGTAGGAAACTGCCAGAAGTGCGGCATGAGCCAGGGATGGGGGTATGATGAGAGCCCTCCGCCGGGTCTTAGCTCGTTTCGAAAATTTTTTAATTGTTCCACGCTCAGGCGGCCTTCTAAAAAGGCTCTGGCATATATACCAGGAGAGGCGTGACCCTGGAAATAGATTATATCACCCTCCTGATTCTCCGTCCGGGCACGGAAAAAATAATTGAATCCGATTTCATACAAAGTGGCTGCCGATGCATAAGTGGAAATATGCCCGCCTATCCCCTCCTCCAGACGGTTTGCCCGAACCACCATGGCCATAGCGTTCCAGCGAATGATACTCTTTATTCGCCTTTCGATCTCCCGGCTACCGGGAAAGGGAGGTTGTTCCTCGACCGGTATGGTGTTTATATAAGGGGTATTGGCGGTGAAAGGTAATTTAACCCCGGATTCCTGGGCATGCACTTGTAGTTGTCTGAGAAGGTCTGTAACCCGCCTTGCTCCCCCACGCTGTAATACATGGTCCAAGGAATCAATCCATTCTTTAGTTTCTATCGCTTCTAATTCAGAAATCTTTTCCTTATCCTTAATCCCTTTGTCTGTTACACTCATTTTTCCCCTCTCTCTAAGTCAAAAAGAAAGCGGCCAAAAGGCTCTTATCATCTTCAAGGCAGTCTCATCTTAGTTAAACCAGGAAGCATATATATTCCTTACTGCAAAGTATCTTGAATTAGACTATTCGCTTCGCTCAGAATAACAGCGGAAACCTTCTGGCGAGCCCCGATGAATTCTCGAGTTAAAAGGTTTTTATTTAATTGTACTATATTGAAACAATCGAGGTCAAGAAAATATTTGACCGCATGATGAATGTAGCTATACTAATAGCCCATGGAAAAATTTAACTTAACGGTAATCGGTTCAGGACCCGGCGGTTATATCGGTGCAATTCGCGCGGCGCAGCTCGGAATGAAGGTGGCCATCATAGAGAGGGATAAACCGGGCGGAGTCTGCCTCAACTGGGGCTGTATTCCTTCAAAGGCAATACTTAAATGTGCGGAAATCTACGAGACCTTTAAGCGTTCCGAGGATTACGGAATCAAAACAAAGGGACTCTCTTTCGATTACTCAAAGGTGATAGAGAAAAGCCGAAGGGCCTCGAATACGCTGACGAAAGGGGTAGAGTTCCTGTTCAAAAAAAACAAAATAACCCTTTTTCGTGGAGTAGGTAAATTGATCTCCAATAACAAGGTCGGTGTGATAGGTGAAAATAGTCAGCAAGAGATCGATACCGAGAGGATTTTAATCGCCACCGGCTCGGTACCTAGAACGTTCCCTGGGCTAGAGATCGACGGCAAGATGGTGATGACCAGCGACGAGGCGATCATGTCCACCGAATTCCCCAACTCCATCATCGTAATCGGTGGAGGTTATATCGGGGCCGAATTTGCCTATGTGTATAACTCCTTCGGCAGCAAGGTAACTATAGTGGAGATGGAGAATCATCTCCTACCCGGAGCGGACAGGGAAGTAGCCGAGGAATTGGAGAGGGTTTTTAAAAAGTCGGGCATGAGCGTGCTTACGGGCATGAAGTTCAAAGAACTCAAGAAATCTAAGAAATCAGTCGAGGTGACCTTGGAAGATACCGGGGGAAAAGGGGAAGAGAAGAAAATTTCTGCAGCAAAGGTTTTGGTGGCAGTTGGGAGAAGAGCGGTGGCAAACGTTGCCCCTTCATCCTTGAGCTACTATGGGAATTCAGATGATTTAGGACTCAAAGAGCTAAACATAGAGCTTACCAAGCAGGGCTTCATAAAAACAGACGATTCTTACATGACAAGCGCAAGCGGCGTTTATGCTATAGGCGATGTAATAGGTCCTCCTCTTTTGGCGCACAAGGCCTCGGAAGAGGGCGTTGTCGCCGTGGAGAAAATGTCCGGTTTGAGGAGCAAGGTTCACTATGACAACATACCAAGCTGTGTTTATTGCCAGCCGGAAATAGCATCTGTCGGTTTGACCGAAGAGCAGGTCAAAGAGAGGGGACTAAAGTACGATATCGGCAAATTCCCGTTCAGGGCCAGTGGAAAAGCAGTAGGCGTAGGGGATACCGAGGGATTTGTGAAGATACTCTCCGACTCTAAAACCGGAGAAATCCTGGGCGCACATATCATAGGACACGGGGCGACCGAGCTGATTGCCGAGATTGGAGTGGCAAAAACCCTTGAGTCCACTCCGCTAGAAATCGGTATTACCGTACACGCCCACCCCACCCTATCCGAAGCAGTAATGGAAGCAGCGCTTGCTGCTCTGGGCAGGGCCAGGAATTTTTGAAGCTGGTCTTCGTCAAACAATAGTCAATAAGCCGGCAGAAAATTGAAGTTTAGCCTTATAACGATAACGCTCCTAAAGTCAACATTACTGCTATCTTTGTTACTCGACCCCCTCTAGTTTTGTCATTTCGAAGGGAGAAACCTAAAGAAAGATTCCTCATATTCATTCCGAATGACAGACCGGTGGATTCCCGTCCCCCGATCGAGGTCAAGGACAAGCTCCGCGAGAATGACAGCCCCTAAATTGGTCATCCCCGAATGTATTAATCGGGGATCCATGATTAAAAACTGGATTCCCGCTTGCGCGGGAATGACAGGTCAGTGTAATCTCGCTTTGGCTAAAAATGCAGCCTGCTCCAGACAATGGGTATAATATAAAGACATGGACGGGTTCAATGTTTACAGACTAGGAATAGTCGACTATCAAAAGGCGCTTGAGCTTCAGCTTTGCCTGCTCGAAAAGAGAATGAATCAAGAGATAGAGGATGTGCTCTTGCTTCTCCAGCACCCTCACACTTTTACGGTCGGAAGAAATAGGAAGTCAGAGCATCTTTTAATAACCCAGGAAGAATTGAAGGAAAAGGGCATCCACTTCGAAGTAATAAGCCGGGGCGGCGACATAACCTATCATGGCCCGGGACAATTAGTGGGATACCCAATCTTGGATTTAAATAAACTTAACCGCGACGTTCATAAGTATCTCCGTAATCTCGAAGAGATGATTATCCTCACACTTCAAGATTTTGATATATCTGCGGAAAGGAGGAAGGGCCTCGCTGGAGTTTGGATATCGGAAAAAAAAATCGCCTCGATAGGAGTGGGCATTAAAAGATGGATTACCTATCACGGGTTCGCATTGAACGTGAATACCGATTTATCCTATTTTCAAATGATAGTCCCCTGTGGGATTGAGGGGGTGAGTGTAACCTCTATTAAAGAAATAACCGGAGAAAAAGAAGACTTAGACATTATGAAAGTTGAGACCAGCGTCATAAATGCCTTCAGTAGAGTATTTAATAGAGAGATTCACGGCGTCTTTTCTAATGATGCTAACATGCTAAATGGAGCATTCGATGCCGAGTTCATGATGGGTATAGAAAGAAAGGTCCTTAAACAATCCGATTTGTTCGCTTAAAAAGGATGCAAAAGCCAAAAATTTTAGTTTGTAATTAATCGTCTTAGAATCTTTGTGACTTTATTTGCCCATACATACTAAAAAAATAATATAGGCTTTGGAGGTCAGTTAATTATGCGAGTCTTGATGCTCTTTACACTACAGATTTTCTCTTTTTATTTCTATACCGAAAAAACCTTTTCCTCGGTCGATAATGTTAATCTGCCGGAGGGATTTAAGATAGAGATTTTTGCCTCAGGATTAGAAGCGCCGAGATTCATGGCTCTAAGCCCCGATGGCGTGTTATTCGTGACAACACTAGGTAGTGGAAAGGTGATGGCGCTTCCGGACAGGGATGAGGACGGAAAGGCGGATAAGGTAATAACGTTTGTCAAGGGGCTGAAGAGGCCGCACGGTATAGACTTTCATGAAGGCTATCTCTACGTAGGTGAGACGCACCAAATCGCGCGCTTTAAGTATGATCGATTTAACACCGCACCAGGTGAAAAAGAGATAATCGTCCCTAACCTTCCCACCGGTGGCCATTTTACCAGGACAATGAGGGTTGGCCCCGACGGAAAAATGTACGTTTCCGTCGGCTCGTCCTGTAATGTCTGCCTGGAAAAAGACGAAAGACGGGCGGCTATACTTCAATTTAACCCGGATGGAAGTGACGGGAAAATCTATGCCCGGGGGTTGAGAAACTCGGTGGGTATCACCTGGCATCCGGAGAGCAAAAAGATGTGGGCTACGGACAACGGAAGAGACTGGCTTGGGGATAACCTGCCACCCGAAGAGATAAACATAGTTGAAGAGGGGGGAAACTACGGCTGGCCCCAGTGCTACGGCAACAAAATTCCTGACCCGGAGTACGGAAGTGGGGAATTCTGTAAAAGAACCATACCGCCCGTCTTCGAGATGCAGGCGCATTCAGCGCCGCTCGGTCTGGCATTCTACACCGGTAATATGTTACCCCAAGAATACCGGGGAGATTTGTTCGTGGTATTTCACGGTTCGTGGAACCGTTCTGTACCGACCGGATATAAGGTGGTACGGGTTAAAATAGAAGACGGTAAGCCGGCCGGTATAGAGGATTTTGCCACCGGATGGCTCAGGGGACAAAAGGCAGATGGGCGCCCTGTAGATGTAATAGTCGGCACCGACGGAAGCCTTTACCTATCCGATGATCGGGGTGGAATGATCTATCGGATAACTTATGGAAGTTAATAAAATATATAAGCCTTAAGAGATTATTCAGCAACTTTGAGGCTGGTCTAAACCTTATACGTTATTATCTGTGATAGTCAAAACTGTTATATCGAATAATGTTATCAAGTTACACATTGTTAAGAAACCTCTAGAATTGTCATTCTGAACCGAAGGTGAAGAATCTAAACAAAAGACGAAATCCTTCGCTTGCTCAGGATGACAAGAAGAGGGAAGCGTTCCAGTGTTGATTGCGACTTATCTGAAGAGTCTCTGCCAGACCAAATCTTGGTTCTTACAATTTTTATTTGATTAGCCTATTATTGCGGTTAAACGGCCAAACTCAGATATCGTCTGATATCTTTTCTTGTTTTCACGTTAAGTTTTCGAAAGATTCTGGCTACGTAATGCTTGACCGTTTTCTCACTAATAGATAGCTTCTCCGCTATCTCTTTATTCCGGTAATTCCTCCCGACCATGATAAACACATCCATCTCCCTCCTGCTGAAACTGGGTAGGGATGGTGCATGCGAATAGTCTTTCCTGGACAAGTTCAGCATTATCGACAGATGCTCTATGTACTTCTCCAGTAGTTTTCGCCTGACCCACAACTCACCACGCTTTACAGCTCTGATGCACTTTATAAAATCGGCGTTGCCGGTGTTTGCAGTCAAGAAACCTTTCACCCCGGCCTTGAGCCAGGCCAGTTCCTTGTCCTCATCATAAGCCTTTATTATCAACAAGAACTTGGTTTGGACGGCTTTTTGAAGTACCAGTCGCATAATTTCTGAACCGTGGGAGTCAAGCAAATCGGTCTCGCTCAAGATTACAATATCGGGATTATAAGTGTAAACACACTCGAGTAACTCCAGCCTGTCTTTGGGAACGTCGAAAATTTGCATATCCTCGACGTTGCTCAGTATGCTCTTTATTCCTGCTCTCAACAGGGCGTTATTACTGCTTATTAGCACTGTTGTTTGTCTTTCCATCGAGGTAGACCCTAATATAGTCCTGTAGAAATCTCTCCACGATTTTCGGGAATGTTCCTTCATTTATTATAACAGGTTTTATACTGGGTGTGATTATTAGCTGCCGACTTTTTTCAATAACTGGTCTATCAGCTTTTGCATAACCCTTCTTCTTACCCACATCTCTCCCGTGTTTATAGCCTTTATGCACTTGATTAGGTCGGCTTTAGCTACGCTCTTAGGCAGAAAACCTCTTACCCCCATCTTGAGTGCGGTCAGTTCTAGGTCTTCATCATAATCGTTGATCAGGAATAATATCTTGGTAAGGTCATTAATCTTCTTATTTAGAAGGTTTATGGCTTCGAGCCTGCCGATTCCCTTGCCCTGGTCGTTCACAATCACGATATTCGGGGTTAATTTATCGATATAGTCCTCTAGTTCAGAGAGATTGGAGGCATGGCCTTCGATGTTTATTTCATCCTCCCCGGCTAGGGCATCAATTATACCCTTCCTGGCAAAATCATCGGAGCCAACAATCAACACTCTTATATGGTTGTCTTTTCTGCGCAAGGCCGGTTTCCTATTATTGTTGGATAAGGCCATTATCTCACGGAGGGTTATACGATGTCAATAAAAAAGTTTGTCTTTCCTAACTGTCTGAATCTAGTATAAAATCACTAGGGACGAGGTTGATATGAGCAAATCTATGTTAGAGACATTAAAGGAGTTAACTAGAAAAGACCCTAATAACCCCCTGGGGCGGTACGGACTGGCAAATGAATACCTGAAATTGGGAATGTATGAGCATGCCGTTGCCGAGATCAGCGCATACCTGAAACTCAAGGAAGATGAAGGTGCAGCCTACCGTATACTGGGTGAGTCTCTACTCAAGCTGGGGAGAAAGGACGAAGCTAGAGAGGCTTATCGGAAGGGAATGGAAGTGGCGGAGAGATACGGCCACATGGATATGGTCTTTGAATTCCAGGATGCGCTGGAATCGCTCGACTGAGTGAGGTGGGTTAATTGAATCGCTCTTCTATGACGGAAGTAACAACGGGGCTATTAAAAAGCTTATTTGAGCGAGCCAAGGGTATCCTACTTAACCCAAGGTTTGAATGGGAGCTAATAGACGTAGAGATAATCAGCATAAGGGATTTGTATAAGTACTACATAATGCCCATGGCGGCCATCGAACCGGTAGCATCGATAATAGGGGCATCATTTGTCGGGTTTAATGTACCCTTTTTGGGCCATTACTATATGCCGCTCTCTTACTCGGTGTTACGGGCGATATTGTGTTATGTAGTTTTCCTGGTTGGGATATACCTCGTAGCCCGAATAATAGCATATACCGCCAGGCGTTTTGATGGAGAGGCCGAGCCCGTTCAGGCATTAAAGTTAACGGCGTATTCAAGCACTCCGGTTTGGATACTTGGGGTTTTCAGCCTGGTTCCCGACCTCCGTTATGTAAGTTTCCTAGGCTTTTTTTATACCGTCTATCTCTTGTATCTGGGCTTGCCGGTTTTGATGAGGTCCTCTTTAGAGAAGAGATTTTCGTGTTTGTTTGTAGCAGTGGTATTTTTCTTGTTGCTTTTTCTTGTCGTATCTTTTGTAGGGAATTTCTTTTTTATCCTTTCTAGTCCTTAAGTTATAGGTGGTGTTTAGATTTTTAGTTGCGTGGATATATATAATTTGTTACTCCTATTTGTTCAAATTGTTTTTTCTATTTGTGTATTCGTGTTTTAGGGTTTTTATTCTTGATGGGTGTGAAGGGAGATAAGTTTTTACCTTTATTTACTGGTGGGGTCTGTTGGTTTTTGTTATTTTGGTTTGATAGTGATTTTTACTAGTTGTTTAGGTTAGTAATTGGAGGTGGTTTTGATTAGCAATAGCGGAACTTAAATTAGTTAGTAAAAATGTCACTTACCTGAACCAGGAATAACAAACGACGAGCCCTACAAATTAGGGGATGAAGAGACGAACCACCTAAGTAGGCTTCTTTACCATACGATATATGAGCAATAGCACGATAGAGCCGATAACAGCTATGATCAAGCTTCCTATGTTAAACCCGGTAACGCTTCCCAATCCCAGAAGCGTGGCAATATACCCGCCAATAATAGCCCCCACTATCCCTATCACTATCGTTACGATGATCCCGCCGGGGTCTTTTCCGGGTAATATGAGCTTAGCTATTGCCCCAGCAATTAATCCTAATATAATCCAGGATAATATTCCCATTGGTTCCTCCTCACTCTTCTTTTTGTAACTGACTCAATTTTTGCATGAAGCCTGTGTATTTGTCAATGGGGATGCGATCACACCCTACCCTACCGTGATAATCACCCTAAATATATTTAGGATTAAATTGTTAGGCAATAGCGGTATTAAACCGTTTCAAGGCCATTCATCTCAGCCCCGATTCGTTTATAATATCAGCATGATGAGACCGTCCAGGATTGTATCTCTATGTCCTAGCAACACAGAAATACTCTTTGCCATAGGCGCCGGGGAATACGTCGTAGGTGTGGATAGCTATTCCGATTACCCACCCTCGGTAAGAAACCTTCCCCGGGTCGGCCCCGACCTCCGGGTCAACATCGACAAGGTCAAAGCCCTCGAACCGGACCTGGTGATAGCCTCCCTGACCGTGCCCGGAATGGAGAGAAACATAGAAGGGCTTGAGAAAGAAGGTATTCCCTACATAGTCTTAAACCCTTCGAGCATAGAGGAAACCCTGGAGGATATCGTCACACTGGGAGAGGTCACTGAGCGGCCGGAAGAAGCTCAAGAACTGGTTGATGAGATCAGAGAGACAATTCACCTCATAGAATCGGGGAGAAAAGAATCCCCGCATAGACCCAGGCTATATTGGGAATGGTGGCCCGACCCGACGATTGCCGCATGCCGGCAAAGCTGGGTCAACGATATGAGCGAGGTCGTCGGTGGCGTCAACATTTTTTCGCACATCCAGAAAACAAGCAGCGTGGTGGAGCTTTCCGATATCCTATCCCAAGACCCCGATATCCTCCTAATCTGCTGGTGCGGGACCAAGATGCAGGAGAAGATGAGTGAGAACAAAATACTATCGAGAAGAGGATGGGAAAACATAAAAGGCATAAGAGAAAAAAGGGTTTTTTGCATACCGGAGCCGTTATTCGGCCGCCCCGGCCCGAGAATTGCGGAGGGGCTTAAAATGCTCTCAAAGATCGTTCACCCGGAGATATTCGGCAGATTGTAGCGTCTATGAGGCATTTATACTAACACTTTTATAGCATAACCACCAAGTCACTAAGACACGAAGAAAAAATGTTTTTCTAACTTAGTGACTTAGTGCCTTGGTGACTTAGTGGTAAAAAATGAATCATCCAAAGATCGAGCTCAAAAACATCGGAAAGACCAGGAACGGAACGGTAGTTTTAACAGACATAAACCTCAAGTTTATGCCAGAGGGAAGGCACATCATCGTCGGGCCTTCCGGGGCAGGCAAGACAACGCTCTTGAGGCTACTCAACCGAATGGACGACCCGACCACCGGAGACATAACATTCGATGGAGGTAGATTAAAGGATATTCCAGTCCTCGACCTTAGAAAGAAAGTGGGGATGGTGTTTCAGATACCGGTGATCTTCGAGGGTACGGTCAAAGACAACCTGCTGGTTCCCTACCGTCTTCGAACTGCTACCGGTTCCATTGATGATAATGAACTGATTAAAGTGCTCGAATTAAACGGGCTTCAGGCTGAGTTTCTAGGTCGTAACGCCTCCGAGCTTTCCGTCGGAGAAAAACAGCGTTTGAACGTAGCCCGTGCGTTGATAAATAAACCGGAGGTGCTTCTTCTCGACGAGCCGACTTCCGCCCTCGACTCCGAATCTGCAAATAAACTCCTCCAGTCGGTAAAGGAATTAAACGAGGTTTTGGGACTCACCGTTATAATGGTTACGCACCAGATGGACCAGGCCCGATTCTTTGGAGGCACCGTTATACATCTAGCCAACGGAACTGTGGTAAGAGTAGAAGAATTCTTACAGGATAAGAAAGCCTTTACCGTTAATTGACATGGGTTCGATACAAAAGAATTAATTGTGTTTAGCTTTTCTCCTTCCCCCTTGACGGGAGGTCAGGATGGGAGGTGAAATGCCTCCCACCTTAATCCTCGCTCACTATGGGGATAGGAAAAGGGAGGGTTAGCTTTTCATTTTCGTGAGTCGCAAAAATCATGGAAGGCACAAATTACACCCTTATTGACCTAAGCTATATTGATCTAGCCATAGGATTAGGTCTCATGCTCATAATAGCCGGTCTTTCCCGGTGGGAGCAGCTTAAGTTAGAGGGAGATATAGCC
>DATMAT010000041.1 GCA_035559815.1 Thermodesulfobacteriota bacterium | reverse complement strand
TAATCACCCTACGCATAAGGCCAAGCTGGTGAAAGCCTTTGAGAAACGGGCCAAGGGGAAGCTGCGGTTGTTCTATCTGCCTCCCTATTCGCCAGAGCTTAATCCCGATGAATACGTCTGGAATGATGTGAAGAGCAACGGTGTCAGAAGATCGCTGATCACCAATGTGAAAGACCTCCGTTCTCGGGTGGAGTCTAGACTCGGTTACCTCCAGAAAAATCCAGAGCATGTTCGCAGATTCTTTCAATCCGACACAACCCGTTATGCCGCATGATCTATGTCTAGATACTTATGAACTCCTTAATATGTCTTTACATAAAGCCATCTGTTTACCCTCTCCATTCATAAAAATAGTCTGATAGTTTATCTCTCAAGAAAAGCCTAGCCCGGTGTAGCCTTGACTTTACCGTGCCGACGGAAATTCCTAGAATATTTGCTACCTCGTCACTGGATTTATCCTCGACGTCTCTCAGGTAAAGAACGATTCTATAATTTTCCGGAAGGTCGTTAATTGCTTTTTCTATTATTTCCAGCGCCTCCTCGCGGCGAGCGACGAATCGATTAATCAACTCCGAAAATATTTCAACGACTCACAAATCGCCGAGCTTACCATGGTGATCGGAGTTTTTAACGTATTGACCAGGTTCGCCGATACCTTTAAGGTGGATTTGGAGTTCTAGTGCTTTGGACTAAAGAGCAAAGAAAATCAGGTAGAGAAGAGCCTCCACCTTCCAGTAGGAGGGCTCTCTTATCCTACACGCGGGACGATTGGGTGAATCCTGTTTTAATTCTAAGAGTGGGCATATTCCATTAACTCGCATATTCAAGCAGCCTAAAAGCTACGCTTGGCCTAGGTTTCTCTTTCAGGTTTGATGCCTCGATTCCGTGTCAGGGATTTTATTACTTTAGTATTGTTTAGTCTCGGAGACATCCAGTCGAGATAAAAGTCATAGTATGCGCCGGAATCACCGGGCCCATCAAAGTCGGTACGGGGATTGGCTTTAGCTGTTAAAGTCTTCGATGCGATATTGGCAGGTCTATTTTGTCCCTTGGGGTACATCCAGTCGAGATAGAAATCATAATATGCACCTGAGTCGGTGTAGAAATCAGTACGGGGTACAACCTTTCCTGTTACCGGTTTTGCAACAGCCGGAGCAGGAACGGGGCCGACGTTTCTTTTTGGATACATCCAGTCGAGATAAAAGTCATAGTAAGCACCAGAGTCGGTCCAGAAGTCGTTGCGTGGCCCTGCTGAAGCGGAAAACGAGAACGAGAGAATAATGATTAACCCCAGCGAAAGGTACAAAAGCATGCTTTTCTTTTTCATCGTCTTTTACCTCCTTAATTTTGTTCTTGCGAAATATAGATGTATGTGTCTAGTTAAAAGTTCCCGCTAATACTATTTTCACGCAGGAAGAAGATATTATTGTATTGGAGATAGGGCTTTTTCCTGGATGGTCATTAGTTTAGTGGGGATATCTCCTGATCTGGCGATGTTAAAAAAGATTTGAAAAGTGGGCTAGGTATGATTATATACTATTATTTCTAATTTTTACCAAACGTGCGAAGAGAGAAAGGAGAGCTTATCGAGCCATGCTAAGAGCCTTAATTTTTGACTTTGATGGGGTTATCGCCGATGCGGAGCCTGTTCATATGAGGGCATTTCAGGAGGTTCTGGGCGAGGAGGGGTTGAGCCTTTCCCGACAAGAATACTACGACAAGTATCTGGCTCTCGATGACAAGACTTTTTTCAGGACTGCACTAAAGGATAAGGGTAGGGATTTTGACCAGAAGGTAATCGAGAATTTGATGGCTCGGAAATCAAATTACTATGACCGGCTCATAAAGGAAGAAATCGTAATTCTTCCCGGGGTTACGGATTTTGTGCGGAATACCGCTCAAAGATACAGACTGGCCATCGGATCCGGGGCGCTCAGGCACGAGATAGAATTTATACTCGACCATGCCGGAATAAAAGGGATGTTCTGCGTGATAACCAGTGCCGAGGATGTGGAAAATTGCAAACCGGCTCCCGATGTGTTTATTAAGGCACTCGAACGGATCAACGATAATTCAAGACCAGAGCCAGGAATTAAACCGGACGAGTGCCTGGTCATAGAGGATTCTATTGCCGGAATCAAGGCGGCCCGTGCTGCCGGAATGAAATGTTTAGCCGTTACAAACTCCTATTCGGCGGAAAGGCTTTCCCAAGCGGATATGGTGGTAAGAAGCCTTGAGGATGTGAAAATGGAAGACTTGGAGAAATTATTTTAAGTAGGGGCACAGCATGCTGTGTCCCTACTTTTATTTCTAATTCCTGATTAAGTCACAAAACTCGTTGAACACATTCTCAGCCAATCTGTTCAACCGGTTTATGAACCGGGGAGTTTGACTCCTTATATGTTGTGGGTCGATGGTTCCTTCGAGGGAATCTATCTCCATTTTATTCTCGGGTACTTCCAGCCATTCCCAGATCATCTGTGGAGTAACTTCCAGGTGAAACTGCAGACCATAAACGTTGGATTTATATCTAAATGCCTGATTCATGCAAAGCGGTGACTCGGCTAGATGAACTGCTCCGTCTGGTATTTCAAAAGTATCTCCGTGCCACTGAAATACCGTTTCCTCCGGATTAAAATGCCTGAAGAGTTTGTCTGAGCTAGCCTCCCTGCTAATGTTCAGCGGATACCATCCTATTTCCTTTACCTTATTTTTAAAAACTTTAGCGCCTAGAGCTTTGGCAATGAGTTGCGACCCTAGACATACCCCTAAAATTGGCAAGTTTTTATCCATAGCTTCCTTTATTAACTCATCCTCTTTTTTCAGAAACGGATATTTGTTAGTTTCATAAACATTCATAGGTCCGCCTAGAATGATCAGTCCGTCGATATCACCGGTAGATATGCCTGTCGCAGGATTGTGATAGAAATTCGCATATTCGTATTCGATGCCGTTTCTCTCAAGGGAATGGATAAGTGTGCCTAGGTGTTCGTGAGGTACATGTCTTAGGACTAAAACCCTCATATGACACCACCCTTATTTTTCCGATAGTTCACAAATAATACCTGAATAACACCAAAAGAAGATGAGTTAAAGATTTATCTGCAAGCGAGCCCCTTAGTTCATTGGAAAGTTTATGTATGGCCCGATAAGTCTGGCTATAGTGAAAGAAGTTAAAAGTCTCCCTCTTTTACGTAGGGATAACTCCATAAGGCCACTTGCAGAACAACCGACTTGAACCAGGCCTGGTGCATCTTCTCTACTTCTTCTGCGGTATGTCCTTTTTTAGCCAAGAAGGGCTTAATGGTTGCGGTAATTGGGTATATAAAGGCAACCAGGTAACGAAAATTTATGTTGGGAACCGACTTGACCTTATCCGTTTGGTTCTTTTTCGTCCGGTGATGGCGGAGGCCAATCTCATACTGATAGTTAAGCCATTCCTGGTCATAAGTACGGTTGCATGTGTCCAGTATCCACTGGCCAAAGCGTAGACGGACAGCACTCAAGTATTCCGTATTTGGTTGCTTATCCGCGCCGGTGAAATAGTAAACCAAATGGGGATGTGAGGCTACAAATCCATACCAGAGGTCGAGTACATCATCGATTTGGTCGGCCAAGACTTCTCCGGCAATTTGCAGATATTTTACATCCTCTTCAGTAAATAAAACGCTCTTTTTCAAATTTTCCAGGTCCTCAAGGGAAATGGGTGACATTGGTGCCTGGCTAGTTCCGTATGTATATCCTGCTATTTTTTGGGCGCTCATTTTGTGATTACCTCCTTGGTAGTTGATGTTTATGTTATATTAGGGGATATATGGGTTAGACGTCAATAACTTACCCCATAGTAACTAGGTTACCGGTTGGTAATATTTACTCTTTGAATATCTACAAGGGGTTTGACAATGGAATTAAAAGTCAATACAGAAAGTTTGAGAGAGGAATCATATATAGAAATCCTCAAGTGTAAATGGACCATCTTGGTAATCACCAAAATTATAGAAGGAGTTACCCGTCCCAGCGAGGTTAAGAGAGCAATTCCAGGGTTAAGCACCAAGGTGCTCAATGAAAGGATCAAGAAGTTGGAACTAAAAGGGATAATCAGGAGGAAATCCTTTACCGGTTATCCGCTTCATGTGGAATATGTTTTGAGCGTGCAAGGGAAAAGGCTGAGACCACTAATCGGGGAATTAAAGAGGATGGGTTTACCCCTAGATGACGTCAGCGAGGTTATAAACTGTAAGTGGATGGTTTCAATCTTGAGCCTGTTGAGTAAGGGAGAAGCACGTACTAACCGGATCAAAAGGAGCCTGGCCGGGATAAGCAATAAGGTTCTCTCGGACCGCCTTCGCAAGTTGGAGAAAATGGGGTTTATCTCTAGAATGGTGATTGATTCTAACCCGCCTGGGGTTTTTTATTCTTTGACTAAGAGAGGGAACGGGTTTATAAACTTTTTGAAAAATAAGGTAATTCCTTAAAAAGCCCTGTGATCTAGGCAGCATTGAAGCCAAATTTAAATAAAAGTATTCAAAATTTATTCTTTATAGTGTATGATAGGGCTATGAAGACTCTCCTAGTGGTGGATGGGGATAGTAGGGTAAGGAACATAGCAAGGCTTTTGTTTACCGAGAGCATGGGGTATAGGGTGGTAGCGGCGGTTAGTGGCCAAGAGGCAGTTTCAAAAGCCAGGAAAATAAAACCAGAAGTAGTACTATCCAACATATACCTGGACGACGGGGATGGCTACTGGGTATCCAAGGAAATCAAAAATGACCCCTTATTGAGAAATACCATAGTGCTCCTGTTATGCCCTGAATTTGCGTCGCGTAATAGCGAAAGAATCATTGAATCAGGCGCCGACGATGTTATAACCAAGCCAATAGGAAGAGAGGCGGTAGACAAAGTTGAATCTTTACTAAGCCAAATTAGAAAAGCTAATGTAGAATTTACTTTAATATATTTAAAGAAAAACTTAAGAAATATCATTGAACTCTCTGTTTCCTTTTGGGAGTATATTGAACTAAAGAAATATACTCCCCATCAATTCTATCAATTAACTTGGTATACGGTGAAGAAAGGGTTGAACGGTTTTTCTCAAAAGGCAAGAGGGTTTGCTGATGGGGTCAAATTAACCATGAGAAAGCAAATGGATATGGAGACCCGCTCCTGGCTGCGGAGATTTAGTTATCCAGATGTTTCTTTTCTGCCTTTGGCTAGAGCCAACCTTCCATTATTACTTCTGACAATTACGATTATAACAGTTGCATATATGTTTTTCTCCTTTAACGGTGAGATTCAAAAGCATTTGTATAATTTTCTTTCTTCTTTTAGAACGACGAAGGGTTTTACGTTTTCTCAATCCAGGACTGATAGGATAGGGGAGACTGATACTACTAATTTCCCTAGAGAGCATTCAACCACTATGGATAAGGAAGATAGCGGATTTGGGTCTGGTGTCTGCCATGCTTATTCAAACGGGGTCGAGGATCATATAGCTCTCCTGTTCCGTTATGATTACAGAACTCTGCCGGTGGAGGAGCCCAAGATTATAGAGAAATCACCTCCACAAAAAAAGGAGAAAACAGCAAGGGTTTCTCCTGACAGTAATTCTCTAAAAGCGGAGTTCTCAGGGGACAAGTACTCGGTTAAGAAGGGCGACAACCTCTTCCGAATAGCCAGAAAATTTAACACCTCGGTTGGGCAGTTAAAAGCCCTCAACAACCTCAAGAGCGACAATATCAGGATAGGGCAATTATTGATTGTCCCGAAAGTTCAAGAAGAAAAGCCTAAGCAGAGAATAAAGGTCGTGAAAAAGAAAGACGACCTGGATAGCATAAAGATTGATCGTTCCTCCTTCTATCAGCCGGTGGGCGGTTTGCCCGTCCACAGTTTAACACTGTCCAATGAGGGTGACATGGCTTATAGGGACATTAAACTGAAGATAAGCTATTATTCCAGCCTGGGGATGGAAATGGGTTACGAAACGGTGACGCTTCCGATAGTGGTTCCGCCACATTCCAGAAAGAATTATATCAAGGAAGGAATCTCCATAAAACCTAATCAGGGTGATGTGTATTCTGCAAACGTGGAGATTTTAGGAGCTACACCACTTATGCGTATCGTGGATGAGGTCAGACTCGATGAGTGATATATTTTTTTATTTCTGAAAAGTTAGAGACAACATAGTCAGGCTTAAATCCCCCATCTTTGATCGGTTCGTCGTTTTTATTAATCCATAGAACATTCATGCCTACACCTTTTGACCCTACCACGTCAGCATCATAGCTATCCCCGACAAATATGGCGTCCTCGGGATTAATCCCAAGAAGGTCGAAGGCTTCGAGAAATATCTCTGCCTTAGGCTTTCGCCAGCCTATTTCTACTGATATCAAGATTCTCTCAAAATATTCCTTTATCCCGAATTTATCCAGTAGCTGATAAGCGGTTGGAGCGTGGTCAAAGTTCGATATTATAGCTAGCCTCGGGTTCTTATCTTTGATTTGGACTAGCGTTTTCCTATTCTCCTCGGGAAATTCCACGGCGTTGGCGATACCCTCCATATGGACTGAGACCATATTCTCGACCAGTTCCTCCGACGTTCGGTCTAAAGGTATATCCATCTTTCTGAGCATGAGTTTAAACCTTTCCCGGGTATGAAATTCCCGATGTTCGTTCTCTTTTATCTTGTTTAATTCGGCATAGCTTTCCACGAATGCATAGTAGAAGGATTTAAAATCAACTTCATCATGAAACCGGTGAAAAATCTTGTAGGCAGCTCTGCTGGTGGACCGGACCGGAGTTCCATCCAAGTCCACTTCGGGCAAACGGGAACGGTTGAAGTTGACCACAGTGTCGAACAGGTCAAATATAATGGCCTTGTATTCTTTCATGATTCTATAGAATACCTGTTTTACTAAAAGGAACTGTTCATTCAGAAGTAATCTATTTTAACCCATGAATTGAATCCGGTTTACTGGTTATGATTAACCGGTCAATCTAGATGGTCAACGCTATCCGCTCTTTCCAGGATCACTTCGATAATTTTTGCGTCTATACCCAATGGTTCAGTCACATAGTGAGTGACTCCAGGGTGTTTTTGCGCTGCTTCCATTACCATCCTGGGTATATCTTTAGTGGAGTGTCTTCCCGGTGCGAGGAAATAGGGGTGAACTACGATTTCTTCCGCCCCTTCGGCAACACAGGAATCGAAAGCCTGGGGAATGCTCGGCTCGGCAAGCTCCATGTGCGCATAATGCACTATGTCGAACTGACAGCGGCTGTTTTGTCTTACCATATTGGCTATCTCAACCAGCATGTCGTTGGCCTCTTGAACCACGCTTCCGTGGTCGACCAGTATTAAAGCCCTTCTCTTTTTTCTGGTTTCTTCCATTTTATTCGCTAATACATGCGGGTATACCTAAGATTGAATGATACATGACTTGATGAATATAGGGTTTTACTTCAACTTGCGTGCTGGATTCGGGTCATTCTGGTGGTGCTTATAGTTCAAGAAGACCTATGTCGAGCCTTGGCCTAGTAATCATCAGTGGCTCATCGCATTAAGCTTGACCGTCTCCAGGACTATATCCGCGGCCCGGTAGAATTCTTCCAATACTAGGTATTCGTTCACGGTGTGTATTTCTTTCATTCCCGTTCCCAAGTTTACACAGTTTATTCCTTTTTTGTTGAAGTAATTAGCGTCACATCCTCCGCCACTGGCTACGGGTTCTATTGTGTATGCCAAATTGCTAACTGCTCTATTCACCAGCTTGCAGATATTCGACTCCAGGGGAACATCCATTTTGTCGTAGCTCCTTTCTATCTCTTCTTCTACCCTAGCCCGATAGAGCTTTCCTTCGATCATAAGTTCGTGTCCGGAAATGGCTTCCTCGAAGCATTTTCTCATATGGTTAACCTGGCTTCTGAGCTTTTCCTCACTATGGCTTCTGGCTTCTCCTATTATGTGGACATAGTTAGGAATGATGTTTGTGGCAAGCCCGCCCCTTATGACGCCGATGTTAGCGGTTGTCTCAAAGTCCACCTTTCCCAGTCTCATGAGGGAGATGGCCTCACTGGCTACCTTGATTGCGCTTATCCCCCTTTCCGGACAAACGCCGGCGTGTGCTTCTAGCCCGTAGACCTTAAAATCCAGCCTTTCCGCAGATGGGCATTTTACCACCAGATGGTATGACGAGCTGCTATCGAGTACAATCCCGTATTCCGACCTAAAGTGGGTTATGTCAATATGCTTAGCACCCAGTAAGCCGACCTCTTCGCAAATGGTGAAGGCAATTTCGATATCGCCGTGGGGTATGTTTTTTTCTTTGAGTGTATTTATCACCTCTACTATGACGGCCAATCCGCTTTTATCGTCGCTACCCAGAATGGTCGTTCCGTCGCTTTTTATGGTTCCGTCCGCCAAACGGGGCTTAATACCTTCGCCTGGGCCGACCGTGTCCATGTGAGCGGAGAGAAAGAATGGCCGAGCCCCGGATTTATTTCCTTTTATCCTAATAATCAGGTTTCCCACAGTTCCATTGACCTTTTTATCCGCATCATCAAAAAAGCACTCTCCGCCTATTTTTTCCATATCTCTCTTTAGCCGGAGGGCTATCTCTCTCTCCCTCCGGGAAAGGCTGTCTATCTTCATCAGGTCCATCACGTACTCGGTCATCCTTTCTTTCTCTATCATGAATAATCTCCGCTTTAGATGTTGAAGGATCTGAATAAATTATAACCAATCGGGAATTCTATATCTATTGGCTGGCTCGATTACTCGGGACGGTTTAAAAGTGATTAGGTTTATGAATCGCCCAAGAAAGAAAGCTAGTCAATCACTTTTCAAAATAATCAGAAATCAAACAATTCATCCCTGTAAAAAGGCTTTTAGACAGATAAAAAGGATAATTTCAAATCAGGTTGCCTTCTTATGTGTTTGTTAGGTAAATCCTATCCAAATCATATCCATTCAACCAAGCCCTGTATGTCCTGATGATATTAGGTTTAGAAATGGGATTGCTTCGTTCGTGGAATTTATCCCTTCGACAAGCTAGATAGGGTTCCGAATAAGTACATTGGCATCCTTCTACCCTTCGACCAGGCTCAGGGCAGGCTTGACGAAGGACGGAGTCGAAAGGCGAACACCTCAAAAAACCTATCATTTTAGGGCAAAGCAATCTCTTATTTGGGACAGGTTTGCTAATCAATATCTTTTGATTTATTCCTACAATCTTGAATGGAGTATACGGAACCCAAATTTTTTACACGCTTAACCGTAATGCACTCTGCCCCGGTAGGTTTGCGAGTGGACATAGAATCGGTTACGGGTGGTTTTTCTGCTTTTTCTCGAACGGCCTTCGGGTAGGCGATGAGCCGGAAAAGGGCCTTGATGTCATCTTTAAAGATTTCGATGAGAAGGATGATAGCCAGGCTCAGGATAACTGGCCAGGACAAAAGCACCTCGATTATTCTTGGCACGTTCTCCATGAACAGGATGATGCATTTATGGCCAATTGTAGTCAATTAGACCTTGGTTGCATTAGCTTCACGCAGAAATCGTTCTTTTTATATCGAGCTATTACTTTAGTACTAGTGGTGATTTTCTGAATAGCTTATGAATAGTAAGGTTGTTTTATATCAACGATTCGGTTAACGTTTAAGAACAATAATTTTCCAAAAGGATATCTGAACATGAAGATAAACATTATCGACCTTAACTTTTTTACACCCAACGTAATAGCTTCCTATCTTATCGAGAATGGGGGCGAGCCCGTTTTAATAGAGACCGGTCCTGATTCGACCTTTCCCAGGCTCGAAAAATCCCTTAATGAGCTTGGCTACCCAATCGAGGAGATAAAGAAGGTTCTTGTTACCCATATACACTTGGACCACTCCGGGGCTGCTTGGCACTTTGCCAGAGCCGGTGCCACGATTTACGTCCACCCATTTGGAGCCAGGCATTTAGCCGACCCGACCAGGCTTGTAGAATCGGCCAGGCTCATTTACAAAGAGGAGACGCAAACCTTATGGGGTAATATTGAACCCATTTCAAAGGAACGTATACATGCAGTCGAGGATGGAGAGACCATAAATACCGGCAGCGTTAAAATTCGGGCTTTGGAGACCCTTGGACACGCTTCTCATCATCACTCGTACTTAATAGATAACGTCGTTTTCACCGGTGATGTTACCGGTATATGTATAGAAGGCGGTCCGGCGTTGCCGCCCACACCTCCACCGGATATAAATGTGGAGCTATGGCAGAAATCTATAAGAAGGATTCTCGACCTAAATCCGGAAGCCGTCTATCCCACCCATTTCGGAAAGTCCAATAATGTCAAAGACCACCTGAAGGAGCTGGAAAGTAGACTCCTTCAATGTACCGAATGGATTGGGGAGAGATTAAAGGAAGGGAAAGGGGAAGATGAAATTGTCCCCGATTTTGTGAAGATGTTCGAGGAAATCCTGGCACGAGCTAAAGTTAGCCCTGAGCTTATTAAAGCATACGAACTGGCAGACCCTTTTTGGATGAACGTTCCAGGGCTGGTGCGATACTGGAAGAAGTTTAGGTTATCGCAATAGTGATTTAAAGAGGTTTCTTATTAGACTAGTTTTCTGTGTAAAAAGAATGGGTAGGATACACCCCATCTCTTCAGGGAAGTCCCCTCTGGAGAGGGGATTTAGGGGTGTGTAATCATCTCTCTTGATCGAAAGACTAACAATCATTATGGAATTTAAGAAATCTGCTGTGGCTTCCTGATTCCAAGTTTCTTCATCCGATACCTAAGAGTGCTGGGAGTAAGACCAAGAATCGAGGCTGCACCTCGCTTACCCTCGATCACCCAGTTTCTTTCCCCAAGGACACGTAGTATATGAGAACGCTCCATATCTTCGAGCCTATCCGAGCCTGAATGCGAATTGGCATTTAGCTGTAACATGTAATCATCAATGTGGATTATAGGTGTGTGTGCAAGCACGACGGCCCTGTCTATAACATTCTGCAATTCCCGAATATTACCAGGCCAGTCATAGCCCATCAATCGGTCCATAGTCTCCTTTGATAAACCGTGGATATGCTTACCCAGTTTTTTGGCAAGCTTACTTAGGAAGACATTTGCGAGAAGCGGGATGTCGGATTTACGCTCTCTCAGCGGCGGTATCTCCAGCGGGAAAACATTCAGTCTGTAGAAGAGGTCCGGCCGGAACGCCCCGGCTTTAACCGCATCTGCAAGATTACGGTTTGTTGCGGCAATTATACGCACGTTCACTCTAATAGGCTTACTATTGCCCACACGCTCGAATTCTCCTTCCTGTAGCACCCGTAAAAGTTTGACTTGTGTCTCTAGAGGTAATTCGGAGACCTCGTCTAAAAAGATTGTGCCGCCGTCTGCGAGCTCAAATCGGCCGATTCGCTGTTCTATAGCTCCAGTAAAAGCCCCCTTTTGATGACCGAATAACTCGCTCTCCACCAATCCGGCCGATATTGCCCCACAGTTTACTTTAACCAGTGTTCGATCTTTACGCGGGCTGAGATTGTGGATAGCACGGGCAACGAGCTCTTTCCCGGTTCCAGTTTCACCTTGAATTAAGACGGTGATATCGGTTGGAGCTATTTGCTCTATTTTATGTAGTACTCTCTGGATTGCCGGGCTCTGGCCTATTATCTCTTCAAAATTGTGTTCAGTTTTAATTTCCTCCTGGAGATAAATATTTTCAGCTTGAAGCCGGTTTTTCAGCAGTTCCACTTCTCGGAGTGCCTTTTGAAGTGCTTCGGCCTGCTGTGCATTGTTGATTGCTATCTCTATTTGTCGTGCAACAACTTGTAGTAGTTTTAATTCATCCTGGTCAAAAGCATTTTTTCGATAAGAACTTATGAATAGGGCCCCAACAACTCTCCCCTCAAAACGAATAGGCATGGACAAGTAGCTATTTATCCCCATTTCCCTGCCTGCAGAACCGAGTACCGTATCTTGGTCTGCGTCTCCACAGTAAAGGGGCTTCCCTTCTATGATTGTTTTCCAAGTGGCACCCTTCGGATAAGCAACCCTTCCCGCTCGCTCAACGTACCAATCTGGGAAGCCACTGTGACTTCTTATAACGGCCTCTTTTCCTTCGAGCAAATAGATTACAACGTTATCTACCCGGTCTATATTCTTACTCATGGCTTCGACGGCGTTTTCTATGACTTCTTCTAAATTGATTGATTGATGGACACTCTGAGTCACGATGCTAATGATTGTCTCGTATTTATTCTTTTTAGATAGCTGGTCGAGGTTTTTCCTAAGAGCTTCCTCCGTTTTCTTCGCTTGCTTACGTTCGCTGATGTCGGTAAATATCAAAACTGCGCCTTTCAACTTCTCATCTTCTAGGATTGGTGTTCTTGTGTATTCAACCGGGAAATTCGTTCCGTCTTTTCTCCAAAACACCTCTTCATCTACATGATGAATCTCTCCATCCTTTAAGGTCGCGCAAATCTTACACTCATTCCGGCAGCAAGAATCGCTGTCGGATTGGGCAGGGTGAATGATATTGTGTAAGTATTTCCCAATAAGTTCTTCTGAATGCCATCCTGTCATTTCTGCGGCGGCTAGATTCGCAAAAGTAGTCTTACCTTCTAGGTCTAAAATACAAATTCCTTCTCTTGCCGAGTTCAGAATTAGATTATTTTGATGTATTAGCAGTAGAGGGTTCATTGTTGTATACGCTAATTGAGGAATGAGTCGCCATGAATTAAATGCTGAAATATGGGTTTTTACATATTATATTAAGTTGATAT
>DATMAT010000040.1 GCA_035559815.1 Thermodesulfobacteriota bacterium | reverse complement strand
TTACTCTTGATTTCTCTGCCTTCTTCTCGGTATGCTTTCCCATGGGTGGCGTCTCCTTTCTTTTTTCTTTTCTCAGCTAAAAAGATATAAAAGGATTCGCCGCCTGCAAATACTTTTACACACTTTTTGATATTATCCCGTGTTATGGAAGTCTTAAGATTCTGGGTAGTGGAAATGACATTATATAGGAAAAAGTACCGTATTGGGTCTATCAGGTTAAAAGACTGGGATTATGGCTCTCCTGGATATTACTTTGTTACTATTTGTACCGAAGGCCGTAAATGCTTTTTTGGCAAAGTGATTGAAGATGAAATGAAATTATCATCTTTAGGGAGGATTGCATCTCGTTATTGGCACGAGATTCCTAGCCATTTTCCTTACGTTAAATTGGACGAGTAAATCGTAATGCCAAATCATATACATGGAATTGTTATCATTGGTGATCATAAAATTGTAGAGACACAAAATTTTGTGTCTCTACCAGAAAGAAAAGGAAATAGATTCGGCCCGCAATCCAAGAATTTGGCCTCGATTATTCGTGGGTATAAAATCGGCGTTAAAAAATGGTCGAGAATAAACAATATACCCTTCTCATGGCAACGAAACTATTATGAACATATTATTCGAAGTGAAAACGAATTAAATGAGATTCGAGAATATATTTTGAACAATCCCATTAAATGGTCAGAGGATGAGGGCAATCCGGACAACGTGAAAAAGTAGAGACGCAAGATTTTGCGTCTCTACCACATTTCTTCTACCTCTGCTTCAAAATATCTCGGATCTCCGCCAACAATTTCTCTTCGTTTGACGGCTCTGGGGGAGGGGCCGGAGCTGCTTCTTCCTGCTTCTTCAATCTGTTCATGGCGCGTATGACGATGAAGAGCGCAAATGCTACGATGATGAAGTTAATTATGGTGTTTATGAAAACTCCGTATCTTATTGCTACCGCTCCCGCATTTTTAGCTTCGGCTAACGAGGCGTAGGGTCCAGGAGTTGCACCCTCTTTCAGGACTAAAAACAGGTTGGAGAAATCAACGTTGCCCAATGCCAGTCCGATAGGCGGCATGATTACGTCGTCGACTAGGGATTTAACTATTGCTCCGAATGCGGCGCCGATTATAATCCCGACGGCCATGTCCACCACGTTTCCGCGCATCGCAAATTCTTTGAATTCTTTCAGCATTTTTCATCCTCCTTTAGATGGTTATGATTGGATTTAATGAGCGAATAGCCTTAACCTACTTGCAAATCGTAAGAACATAAATCAACCTAGCTTGAGTATTACACAGGCCAAAAATCAGTCAAGTTAAACCGTCTTGGTAAGGAAACAACTGAGAGCAGTTTAGCGTTTTGGCTCGTTCACTTACTTTCATGTTATTATTAACTCCTTCACGCTTGCTGTTTTATATTGAATTTAACTTGAGATTACCTGTGGTTTGCCAGAAGGTTTCATTACCTATCCTCCCTCATGGTGGGGCGTAGTATTTGATGCACAGTGGGATCTGAGGTAGTTATCGAGGGGGGTTCAGGGAACCACATGCATCAAATGGAAATAAGAGCTTAAGGTGGGGGTGATTCACCCTTCCCATTAGCCCGTGAGATAACTTCATATCTCATGGGCTGAATCCCCTCCCGTCAAGGGAGGGGAAATTCTCGGATACTTTGCGGCTTACCGCAGGACGGTTCATTTCCATACCCAAACTGCTAGGAGGCATCCCCAATGTCAGGCCTAATCGGCGTTGATTTAATCGAACGGATAAAAGTCCTGGTTTCCGAAATGGTCCTGGAATCTCAAATAAACCTGGATAACTGTCACTACATAGATGTGAGGATAGGGGTGAATGAGACCAGGTTTGCCGTGGCTCAAAAGGGCGCTCCAAGGGAAGGGAGAGAAGAACGGCAGATGTCTTTCAGCGTAAGGTCCATCGCCGGCGACAGGCTTAAAGCCTCCGGCTACTTTGCCTCTCATCTGGGCACTTCTGACCTGAGAAGACTGGATGATGTGATAAGGAAAGGGGTAAGACATGCCTGGAAACGAGCGCTGGCAAACGCTTCGTACAAAGCGGAGATGAAGGGTGTGTTTGGAGAGCTTGGAGAATCGATACACAGCACCATACTCGCCCCGGTTGAAGTTCACAACGATACGGTGGTTATCCCATTCAAGGATGACCCCAGAAGCGTAACGCT
This sequence comes from Thermodesulfobacteriota bacterium, assembly GCA_035559815.1. NCBI lineage: Bacteria > Pseudomonadati > Thermodesulfobacteriota > Thermodesulfobacteriota bacterium. The sequence continues at coordinate 15,559 of DATMAT010000040.1, read as the reverse complement.
CGAGTGCATAGTGAGAGAAGCAGTCGGAGCATCCGAGTCCATTGAAAAGCTTTATGATTCAGGTGGCTATAATCTGGTTCACGTTACTACCTCGCTGGTAAGAGAGCTTTTTGTGTCGTCCGAAGGGGCACTGATCGACCAGACCTTCCCACTCACCGAAGGGTTTGTTTATGTCGTCGTCGGAGACGAGGCTAACTATGACCACCTTGGAGCCAGATGCGGATGGGAAGCGATTCATGGAGAAAATCCTTTTGGTAGGACCCTACATGAGTTTGCAGTAGACCTGGGGAATGAAACAATAGAGCTCTCCAAGGCCGAAGTTCTCAACTCAACTGCAAAAGAAGCGGTGGTGGTCACCGACCCGCATTTCAATGCGCTTCTCGTGCACGAGATTATCGGCCACCCGGTGGAAGCGGACAGGGCGCTCAAGATGGAGACAGCATACGCCGGAAGGAGCTGGCTGCTAAAGAGCCTGGAAAATAACCAGGTGGGCAAGAAGGTAGCTTCCGACCTGGTAACGGCGTATTCCGATACGTCGCTTCCGGGTTATGGAAACTATAAATACGATGGAGAGGGGGTCTTGGGAAAGAGGGTAGTTCATATCGACAAGGGGATATTCAAGGGATTTTTGAACAGCCGGGAAACCGCGGTGATACTGGACGAGGAGCCAAACGGCGCCATGCGTGCCACCCATAGCTACTTTGTTCCGCTGGTGAGAATGACCAACACCGTGTTCGCCCCGGGTGACAGGAATCCGGACGACATAATTAGGGAAGTCGACGACGGATATTACCTGGTGTCACATCATACACCTTCCATCGGAGAATCCCGGGAGAATTTCAGCATATCGGCAAGACGGGTGTATAAGGTCGAGAAGGGTGAGCTGGTGAAGCTATACAGAAGCGGGGGAATGACCTCCGATTCGAGGGATTATCTCATGAGCATAGATGCCGTGGGAAACGATTTTAGGCTTTTCCCCATGCCTAACTGCGGAAAGGGTGTCCCTATGCAGGCTCTTCGTGTGGGAAATGGTGGTCCTACCCTGCGCGGCCGGGCCAGGCTTACCGGCGGGAGATAGTTTTAGTATTAATGATGTGATTTATATAATGAACTTGTCCTGAGCGTCCATCCTTCGATCGGACTCAGAGCCTGTCTTGAGTAGATCCCCGATTAAATCGGGGAAGGGATGAGCGGATTTACATCTGCTAAATGCTAATATAACTCGGTTTGCCTGAATACTAAGTTTATCTAAGCCTGTCCTGAGCCTCACCAAGGGCGATAATTTTATAACACTGAAAAAGGAGGGGCCGCTCGCCAGTTTCGTCAGTAGTACACGACATGCTTCTTAACAACATAATTTCTATTGTTTTGTCTTTTTCGATAGGCGTGACTTTCCGGGCCGTATCTGGTTTTAATGTAAGGAACGGAGAGCAATTTGCTTAGATTCCTCACCAGCTCCCTCACATTCGTTCGGGACAGGGATCGGAATGACAAGGATGAGGATACCGTTCCAATAACTTCTTCTGTCATTTCGACCAGGGGGAGAAATCTTAGATTCGCGGAATGACACCCTGTGTCAGATTGCTTGCTGGTAGACCGGATCTATATGCTCTAGTGATGAGGCACTAAATCGCAATAATAAAAACGGTTATCCCTTAAGATAACCTCTCCGGTATTGTAGAGTATCCTTTCCCGGAATATCGGCCCATCGTAGACAAAGGAGTGAAATTCGCCATTCTCGCCGCAGGGGTCGACACCGGGAGGGAGCTCGGATAAGAATTGTTCATTGATGACCCTCCCTACAAATCTCTTGTCCAAAACATTTGCGTCAACGCAGACTGTAACCGCTTTGAAACCCAGGTTTATGAATGTACGAGCAAGCTCGTTGGTGTCTCTTTTCCAGACCGGGAAGATTCCCCTCATCCCTATTTTAGCCAGGTTGTCCTCTCGGTATTTTCTTACATCTTCTAAGAAGATGTCTCCAAAGACTACTGAGTTAACACCTCTATTCTTATACTTTAAAAGAGCCTCTTCCATTTTAGATTCGTATTCTTGATTGGAAGCATTCTTGGGAATCAAAATTTTTTCGAGCGGATAGCTCAGCGACTCGGCCTGCTGTTCTAATAGAATCCGTCTCAAACCGTGCATACTAACCCGGTCGTAGTCTTCGGTCACGGTTGTCAATAAAGCTAATATCTCATAGTTATTACTCTTCTCAATTTCATAGAGCGCTATGGCACTATCTTTACCGCCACTCCATGAAAAAATGACTTTTTCCGGCATTGGCTAATCTCTTATTTTTGGTGTGATATTTTATTCTATATGGGAAAAGTCATTCACACCAAGAACTTCTAATACAGCTTAACTACAACAGTTGTCACAGGTTTATAATTTTATGCTAAATACAATGAAAGAAGAAAGTACCGCTAAAAACATATCCGACAAAAACAAAGAAGACTTAACACAAGAGCTTGAGAGTAACACACCTCCTAAGCCATTAAGTAAAAACTCGGATTTGGAAAAAAGAATACATTCTCTCGAACAATCCTTAGAACAACGTGTTGGTCTTGAAACCTTATTTTCTCAAAGGTTTTCTGAATTGAGAGGCGAATTAAGGCGCGAAGTGGATTCACGTTTTAGGAAATATGGAATGGTTGCTCTCCAAAGTATGTTTTACACGGCTCAAATACTCACACAAAAGGGAAAGTATGATGAAGCTGAGAAGACCCTCAAGAAAGTTGAGGAGATCAATAATAATTTTCGATGGTTATATGTAGGGTGTGCATATCTCTTTATAAAGCAAGGTAAACAAGACGACTCTGAACCTGCCCTAAGTTTATATAAGGATGAGGTCTCTTGAGGTGTTCATTCTTCGACTGTGCTCAGAATGAACGGTTTTTATTTCATTAATCATTTTAGCGGATATGCATCCGCTCATTCCTTCCCCGATTTAATCGGGGATGAACTCAGGACAGGCTCTGAGCCTGGTCGAAGGATGGGTTATTGAGAGTTTCCCCTTCCACCCTACTCAGAGTTAACGGGGTTTTTCTAGAAAAGGCGGTCAATAGGCTAGAACAAACGTGAAGAATCTTAGTGGAGTATAGACTCAGAGTGACAGTTAGAGAAGTAAAATTGCCGAGTTAGATGAAATTAGCTAAGGCAGTGCCCGTTTGATTAAATCCTTGTCATTACCTATTAAATGTTCTTAAAAATTGTAGAAACCCTACAACTCCTCCATGAACTCGGCCACGTTTTCCAGCCTGACTTCCTTCACCGCGATTTCCGGCGCTATCACTATCTCCGGCGAGTCCCAGATAAACGTCGTTCTTTTCTCTTTGGATATGGCAGATATGTTTTCCAGGAGGTTCATAAAATTGTCGTTTATTCTTACCGTGTTCGGTTTGATCGGCTCGTCCAACTTGCCGTTTCGGATTATATATGAATCCCCTATGACCGTCCCGGTGAAATGCGCCTTGGCCAGCCCATACACCGGATAGAGATACCAGAGCCTCCCTATGTATATGCCGTTTTTAACGCGTGAAATTAACTTCTCCGAATCCACCTCTCTCCTTCCCTCGATCACCAGGTTAGTAGCGGATATGGAGGTCGTCCGCCGGAAGTCTCTACCCCCGTCTCCAAACCGGAATCCGTTCCTGGGTATGAATTTGACCAAATTATTCTCGTATTTTTTGGCATAATAGTGATTGGACAGAAACCCGACCAGCATTCCCCCTTCTATCAAATCCGTTCTCCCGGTAGGAAGGCCCTCGCCAGTAATTTTCTTGCTACCTACTTCCCAGAGTCTTGCTCCGTCGTCGTAAATCGAAAGAATTTCCGAAGCAACCCTCTTGCCCAGCTTTCCGACGAAGGGTGAGTTGCCCGAATCTATGGAGCTTAAGGTGAGGGCGGAGATTATCATCTCTGAAAAGAGCATAGCCACGGCGTGTCTTCCAAAAACCACGTTGTACCTTCCGGCTAGTATTCTCTTTCCGCCAACGGTGCTTATGGCGCTTATCGCCGCCGCTTGTCCCGCTTCCTCCGGCCTGAACTTATCCAGGTGAGTAGCGGAATTCCAGCCAGTCCCCTTAGCATCGCTGTCCTCAATCATAGAGGTGATGGAGCAATAGAGCGCGGTGGATTCATCATAATCATTAATCCCCCTGGTGTTCGCCACCGCCATTCTCTCCTTGAGTATGGTAACGTCTCCTCCTACGACCAGGCTTTTTGAATATCCGGCCTCTTTGAACGTGGCTAACGCCCCCTTAAGGGCGCGCCAGCCCAGGGATACCATTTCTTCATCTTCCAAGTTCATTACCCTTTCATCGTGGTATGAAATGAGTTTAGGCGGCTCGTCCAATGGGGACGGGAGTGATTTAAAATCGGGGTCATTCACCGCATTCTGCCGTGCCTTCTCCAAAGCCCTTTTGATCCCGTCCAGGCTCAGGTCTCCGGTCTCGCTGCCGAAGCCAACCTTGGTCCCTTCGGCTGTGTTGAATACGGCCAGAACCCCCACCCCGTACCCGGCTATGTTTTTCGGCTCGTGAACGCCGCTGCACGGTATGTCCGATGTGTAGTTGATCCTTACCGTCATATTGTCGTTCCAGGAGGCGAATAACTCGGCCTCCTTAATATAGGGCTGAAATTCAACAAAAGAGAGTCCTTCTTTTACGCATCTCCTTAAATCTTCGACACTAATCATCAGATTCTCTCCTGTTATGTCATTTGCCAGGCAAAATTGCGTTGCCGGAAAAGACGAGAAAAACCCGATTATTGTATCTATAAATAGTTCGTTTGTTAAGTTTGTGTTAAGCCGACTAGTTAAAGCCGATGTAGAAACACTCTAAATAATTTAGGGAAACGCGTATCTTTATTGAGTGCTTCGAAGAGTCTGAAATGAGAGATTCGAAGTGCTCAGTGTATAGTCGCTCCTCTCCGCATGTTATCCCCGTTCCCCGGCTTAACCAGGAGGTCCACCCATTTGTCATTCCGGTCCCTCGGTTTAACCGGGGGATCAATCGGGAATCTAGTCCTTATGTCATCCCCGAATGCATTAATCGGGGATCCATATTTGACAGATCGGTTGATTCCCGCTCCCCGATCATGGTCGAGGACAAGTTCCGCGGGAATGACAACCTCTACATCCCTCTCTTATACCCGTCTTTAATCATCACCTGCTAAGCGTGAGGAAAATTTTAGTTGAGATGGTTTATAAAATACTTCCCCCTTCCAGCGGAGGTGCGGTATGTTTTGTCTACAAATACAATACTTGAGACTGGTATGAAAGGTGTGTAGATTATTCATGTATGAAATCAGCCCACCCGGTTGTGCTTGCCTTGTTATTCTCGCTTAGTCTGGTTGGTGCAGCGGGTAAAGAGCTCGACCCAGAAGAAGAGTGGATGGGCATTTACTCCGGAGAGAATAGGGTCGGATATTCTTACACCCTTTTCAGACGGGAGAAAGGGACATTAAATATAGTCGAAGAAACCAACCTCCGGATGAACATCCTGGGCACGGACCAGAATCTAAAGGTAATGTCGGATTACTTCTTGGACGGTTACAAGCTTATGGCCTTTGATTTCTCGATGAGCGCTCCCTCTGTGGAGCTTAAGGCCACCGGCAAAAGGGTGGGGGAGGAGATTAAGCTGGAGGTGTTTTCGGTTTCGGGGAAGAGCGAACTTTCTTTTCCGGTTAGGGATGAGCCGTTGGTTATGCCCATTCTTTACAGGTGGCTAAGCGAGCAGAATCCGAAGGTGGGCAAGTCCTACGAAGTCACCCTTTTCGACCCGACCTCGATCCTGACCGGGGCCGATTCGATGAGCTTGAGGACCACACTGAGGGTAGAGGGTGAGGAGCGGGTGGAAGTTCCTCTGGGTAGTTTCAATACATACCGGGTGAAGACGGATTTTGCCGGCTCTGAAATAACCGCCTGGGTGACGAATAAAGGAGGAGTGATAAAGGAGGTTTCCCCTCCCGGGCTTACGGCCATGAGGGAGGCCGGAGAGGGTGTCCGGGGCCAGAGTCTCGCCAGCCTGGATATAATAGAAGATACTGCCATCTCCTCAGATGTTTCTCTTGATAATCCCAGAAACCTTAAATTGCTCCGGGTCAGGGTAGGAGGGATAGAATCGCTCGAGGGGTTAGACCTGCAGGATGATAACCGGCAGTTTTATAAAGACGGTTTAATCGAGGTTAAAGTCGGAGACCTGTCTCGAGTGAAAACATATTCAATTCCTTATTCCGGCAAAAATTATGATGTTTATTTAAAGCCGAGCAGTTTGATCCAGAGTGATAGCGACGAGATACTAAGCTTAGCGTCGGAGATCGTAGGTGGAGAGGGGAGTTCCCTGACTGCTGCACGAAAGATAAACGATTGGGTTTTTAATTCCCTCGATAAAACCCCAACCATAAGCGTCCCCAATGCGCTCGATGTCCTCAAGACCAGGAAGGGGGATTGCAACGAGCATGCTACTCTATTTGCCGCTCTTTCCCGCGCCGCCGGGATTCCGGCTAGGATCGCACTCGGAATTGTTTTCCTCGATGGGAAGTTTTACTATCATGCCTGGAACGAGGTTTTCGTGGGCGAATGGGTCGCCGTCGATCCCACCTTTGGACAGTTCCCCGCGGACGCATCCCACATAAAATTCATCGAAGGGGACCTGAGCAAAAGCCATCAGATCATAAAGTTAGTAGGGAAAATAAAGCTGGACATAGTCGAGGCATCTTGAGATGAAGTTTAGAAGAACAGAGAATCGGTACGGAATAAAGTCTTTATTGGTCGCTTTCTCTATTTTGTTTCTCTCCTCCTGTGCTCCAAAGATGACGGGGGTAGAACCAACCGGCCAGGTCAAGAAGAAGGAATATAGACAATTAACCAGCAAGCACGAGGCTTATTATTACTTCACGCTCTCCCGACTTAACTTCCTTCGCGGTAATTTTGCCGAGGCGCTCTCCGAGCTCCAGGCCGCCGAGAGGCACGACCCCGATTCCGCTTTCTTAAAATACAACCTAGCCCTGGTTTACATGAGCATGAATCAGTTTCAGCAAGCGGTGTGGAAGCTGGAGGAGGCGGTAAAGGTAAATCCCGACTTTGGGCCCGCTCACGGGCTTCTGGGTAAGATTTACGCCTCTTCTCCGGACCCGGATAAGAGACAGGAAAGCGTAAAGGAGCTGACCAAGGCCATCGAGCTCGACCCGGACGACGCGGAGTCATATCTTTTTCTAGGTATAGTCCAGGTAGAGTCAAAGCAGTATGAACAGGCTAAGACTAGCTTTGAGAAGTTTACCGAGCTACTCCCCGACGATGAGCGCGGATACTATTTCCTGGGAAGACTGCACTCGGAGACCGGGAACCTGGAGAAGTCCGAAAGATACTACAGAAAGGCGCTGGAGATTAACCCCAGCTATCCATCCGCCCTGATAGACCTGGCAATAGTGTATGAAAAGCAGGGAAGGCTTGAGGAATCCGAAAGCATATACAAAGACCTGGTCGTGCTTTTCCCGCTCAATTTCGAGGCATACGTGCGCTACGGAAATTTCCTCTTCCGGGTAAACCGTCTGACCGATGCTGCCGTTCAGTTTAAAAAAGCGGAGCAACTGGATCATAAAAACCCGGATTTGAAGCTCAGGCTCGGACTCCTTTATATCGAAAAAAGGGAATACGACAAAGCCATCGAGCAGTTAAGGCTCATTCTCCTGGGAGACCCGGACGATGAAAGGGCTAAGTATTATCTCGCCCTCGCCTACACCGAGACCGGCAAATACGACGAGTCTCTGAACCTCCTCAACACCATAACCCCGGAGTCGGCTTACTATAACGACGTACTGGTGCAAAAGGCCTACCTATTCGAGAAGATGGGAAAAACAGAACAATCCCTCGAGGTAATCGAGAAAACCCTGAAGGATAACCCGGATAACGAGGCGGTGGTCAATTATCTGGGAACCCTTTACCGAAAGCTCGACCGGAACCAGGACGCCATAAATCTTTACAAGAACTTCTTGAAGAATCACCCGGATAGCGAGGTCATATGCTACTCGCTCGGGGTAGCCTATTATCTGGCCAAGGATGAAGACCGGTCCATCGATATGATGAGAAAGGTGTTGGAAATCAATCCGGACAACGCCGATGCCCTCAATTTTATAGGCTACACCTATGCGGAAAGGGGAGAGAATCTGGAAGAAGCCGAGGTCATGGTCAGGAGGGCTCTGGAGATATCGCCCAACAAGGGGCACATAGTGGACAGCCTGGGATGGATTTATTACAAGAAGGGCGACCTGGACGGGGCGCTCGAACTGCTGAAGAAAGCTGAACAGCTTATGTCCGACGACCCGACCATAATGGAGCACCTGGGGGATGTTTACTACGACAAGGGAAATACGCTTAAGGCGCTTGAGTATTACGAGAGGAGCCTGGAGCTAAACGGAAAGGAAGACAAGGAGCTGGAGGAGAGGGTAGAGAAAAAGATTATTAATATCAAACAAAAGCTTAACGCTCAGAATAGGGGGAGAAAGGTAGATTGAAGAAATCTCCTATTTTGTTGCTAGGCTTGCTTTTCCTTTTTGCCTGCGCCGGAAAGACCGTCGAGGTCGATGTAGCTACGATAGATAAGTCTTCTTTTTTAACTAGGGTAAGACAGGCGGATAAGGGGGTAAGGTCGATTAAGGGGCTGGCCTATGTCAGCATAAAGGCCCCGGAGAATAGCGCATCTTTCAGCCAGGTCACCATAGCCGAGGAGCCAAACCTTCTCCGTCTGGAAGCGCTGGCTCCATTCGGAAGAACAGCGGTCATAGTCATATCAGATGGAGAGAGGGTTCACGTTATTTCCCAGGGGGAACACCAGGTTTTCGACAGCCTGGAGGAGTTTGATTTATCGCTCTTTTATCCGGACCTCCCGGTGAGGATCACGGTGGATAAACTGGTGGACCTACTGCTCGGCAGGTTCCCCGGGCGGCATGATTATGATGATTCTTCGGTTCGACTGAGTAAAGAATCGTCTTACGTGCGCGTGGCCTTCACTAATGATAAGGGAGGGGAAGATGTTTTCTGGGTCAACCCGGTCAACTACCGTATCGAAAAAGCAAAGGTCAATCTGGATGGGGAGACAGCAGCCTACAGCTATGGTGATTTCAAGGATTTCGGAGCAGGCGCTTCGCTGCCTACCAGCATGAAACTCAAGCTCGATAGCTTCTCCATCTCCATCCGTTACCACAGCGGAGTCGAGGTGAATACCGACATAGACCGGGGGCTTTTTGAGTTCAGGCCATCATTAGTAACATTTGAAAAAAAATAATCGGGTTCTTATAATAGGATTCAGGGGTTTATTTCACGAATTTTCCGGTTGCTTCATGTGTCCCAACGGAGGCCTTTCATTTTGGAGACTCTAGAGATTATCAAGGTGTTTAAGATCAAGAACAGACTTGGTCTTCATGCGCGCGCCGCCGCTTCCTTCGTGCGGCTCTCCAATAAATTCTCGTCCGACATAAAGCTCATAAAAGACGGTTACGAGGTAAACGGAAAAAGCATACTGGGTATTCTGTCGCTGGCAGCGGCACAGGGAAGTGAGCTACAAATACTGGCTAAAGGCGAGGATGCCGAAGAAGCCATCGGCGAGATCGAAAAACTTATCGAAAGCGGGTTTGGTGAAGGGATATGAGATTTGAGCTCAAGGGAATTGTGATCTCTCCCGGGGTTGCTCTGGGAAGAGTGGTATTACTCAATCGCTTCAAAACAATAGTGGAAAGAAAGAAGTTAGAACCACCTTTAATCGAGCCGGAGAAGAAGAGGTTTTTGTCGGCGGTGGAAAAATCAAAGGAGCAGATTCTCCAGATAAGAGATAAATTCGACCCGAAGGAAGCAGGGGACCATCTTCAAATATTAAATCTGAACATAATGATGTTGGAGGACGAAATACTCTGTGAAGAGGTGCTCCGGACGATCGAGAACGAGCAGGTCAACGCGGAGTGGGCTATAACCTATCTTCTCTCCAAGAAAAGCGAGGCCTTCAAGCGGGTAGAGGATATCTACATGAAAGAGAGGCTGGCCGACATCTATTATCTCGGGGAAAGGATACTTCGAAACCTTCGCGGGGTGCACGAGGATATACCCAACCTGGAGGAGGACTCGATCGTGGTTTCCCATGATATCTCTCCGGTCGACCTGGTGGGGTTTGCAAAACACCACGCCGTCGGTTTTGCCACGGACGTAGGCGGTTCCACGTCTCATAGCGCCATAGTGGCAAAGTCCTTAGGAATTCCTACGGTCATGGGACTCGAGGACATAACCTTGAAGGTTTCGCCTGGCGATTCCATATTCGTCGACGGATATAACGGTTTAGTCATCGTCAACCCGACCGAAAAAGAATTAAGGGAGTTCAAGAAGAGGAGAAAGGAATTCCAGGCGCTGGAAAAGAAGCTCGCAAGCTACGCCACCCTCCCCGGAAAAACGCTCGACGGCCGGGAAATAAGGGTAAGCGCAAACATAGAGATTTCTGATGAGGTAGACCTGGCCATGTGCTACGGGGCTGAGGGCATAGGGATGTACCGAACGGAGTTCATGTTCACAAGCTCGGTGTATTTCCCCACGGAGGAGGAGCAGTTCGAGGATTACAAAAAGGTGCTCTCCCGGTTTCACTCGCCGTACATAACCATACGGACCCTGGACATCGGTGGGGATAAGTTCCCGGTGGGTATGGAGCCTTCCAAGGCGATAAACCCGGCTCTCGGTCTTCGGGGCATTCGGTTTTCTCTCAAGGACGAGAAGACCTTCCGCACCCAGATCAGGGCGATTCTGAGGGCCAGTGAGTTCGGAAAGGTGCGAATACTCATCCCCATGATCTCCAACATATTGGAAATAAGGGAAGTGAAAAGGATAATACTGGAGACGGCCCGTGAGCTTAATTCTCACACCTTCCCCGAAGTCGGGGTCATGGTCGAAATACCCTCTGCCGCTATCATGGCTTCGGAGATCGCCGACGAGGTGGAATTTCTGAGCATCGGTACCAACGACCTAATTCAGTACACACTGGCCGTCGACCGGGTCAACGACCATGTCTCCTATCTGTTCACGCCGTTCAACCCGGCGGTTTTGCGTCTTATAAAAACCATAATCGAGAGAGCCAATGAGAAAGGTGTTCCGGTAAGCGTATGCGGAGAGATGGCCGGACAGCTCTCCTGCGTCCCACTGCTCGTGGGTATGGGCGTCGACGAGTTGAGCATGAACGTCCATTCCATACCCAAAGTGAAGAAGCTTTTGAGTTCTATCACCGTGAATGAATCGAAGGAGATCGTGGAGCACGCTTTAAAATTAAAGACCGCCGCCGAGATAAGGGAATTTGTGACGCAGTCAATCGTGGAGAAATGGGGTGACACGCTTCCCGGCGAATTGAGGCAAGAGATAGCGTTGGATTAATCTCTCTGTTGTCCCCCTCTTCATCAATGGGGACGAAAGTGGGTTTGTCTCGTTTTTGCCTGTTATTCTGAACCCTGTACTGACAGAGTGTGAGGCAGGTTAATTTTGCCCTTCAGAACGAATATGAGGAATCTTAAACAATTTCATAAGTAAGATTTCCCCTTGCGAAATGGCAGGAAGAACGGCCAGAAATGACCGTCTTATTTTTCATCTTCTAACCGCGATGATCTGAACACTTATTTCCTTGTGATACCTGTTCTTGTAAGGCCATAATCTATTCAGGTATTTTAATACCAAGCAACAAGTCTAAAAAAGATTCCTTGATTTTGTAAGGAACGCATATACTTCGACAGGTCTCAGTACGGTCATGCGTTCCGAAGTCTCAAAAAATAGCGCCCCTATAGCTCAGCCCGGATAGAGCGTCGGACTTCGAATCCGCAGGTCGGGGGTTCAAATCCCTCTGGGGGCGCCAGTTTTTATTTACTAATCCCGGAGGGTAAACCCGAGAATAAGGGGTTGCAAATGGCTGACATAACGGGAGACGAACCGCTTTCTAATCAGAACCTAAACCCAAAGTATTATACTTCAGACACGATCATACTGCGTTCTACCGATAAATTAAACCTTTATTTTCAGCGATTAATATGGTTTGATTGATAAAGTATCTGATCAGGGCCCATATACTTAAGATTAAAATTCCACTTTTCTGTAAGTGAGCGTACGGATTTCTAATTATTAGTTAATCCTGCATTACCGGGAGTCTTGAACCAGGCCAAGAGCATATTACAGACCCAGCCCACGGCTTTAGTGAGGCCGCGTGGCGTTCGCCTTTGACCCCGAGCGTAAAGCGGTGCTTTGAGTGGCTGGCGACAAATCCGGCACTAGCCAGAAGCGCTTTTATAGAGGGTTGTTTAAGAAGGCAGACGCCCGTTTTGACAGCCGTCTGGCAATGCTGAAAATAAAGAAATCCAAGAAGAAGGGGAAGAAGTAATGGGCAAGAATCTTGACGAAAAAATAAGCAAGCTGGGCAAAAGGAGACAGGCTAAAATCAAAGAGCTTCCCTCTAAAACTCATAGCGGAAGAGATGACCATGCGTGATTTGCGCAGTGCCCGCAAGCTCACCCAGAAACTATCGCCAGAAAACTGGGGATCAGCCAAGACAATGTTTCCCGCCTAGAATCACGCTCGGATGTGTTGTTATCTACCCTTCGCGACTATGTTCACTTGCTAGGCGGGGAGCTGTCATTGGTCGCTGAATTCCCGGACAGACCTCCTGTAGTGCCGGCAGGCATTGCCACCATAGAAAAACGGAAAAAAAGGGTAGGCCAGACATCTCGGAAATCAGAGTCCTGAGATCACTGGGTAGGTATTAACACATTAATGGGTGGAAAATCATGAGCAAGGCGGGAAAAGGAATTATCAAGGGCGCTGAGCAGGCTCTGACCTACCTCAAAGGAGATAAAACAAAGGCCGCGCCTACAAAGTGCGCACCAGGGATATAGATGTAAAAGCGGTCCGTGGCTTGTCCCCTTGAGACCGGTCCAGCCTTGCCGAAGGAGGGGATATAGGTAGGTTCCGATGAGAGGGCACACCTAAGGTTTCGTCCGAAGGTTACTCCCTCTCTTTTTTACTCAATTTCTTTTATAGCTTTCTAAGGAAGTGTGGTTGCCCTTCAGTCCGCAACAGCGTATTTAACGGAACGGGGATTTTCCATCCGTTTGGATGCATCCAATATCTCAAGTCCTACGATATTACCGTCCTTATCGTAGTCAGAATTGTTAAGTCCCCTCTTGAGAGGGGATTTAGGGGTGTGTACGCTATCTGAAATTCTCCTCTGCAATTCCTGAAAGAGGAACATCCACTTGAGCATCATAAGTTATTTTCATACACGCCTCCAATACTTGTCAATCTTGCTTGTTCGGTAAACCGTGACTACTACTGCGGGGTCGATATCCTCAGCCACAATAACCGGCAGTAAGAAAATTCTACCATCCCCAAAATCAATATGCGACTGGCCGCTTATCGTTATGCGTGTAATAACCACCTCCTCTTCTTAAACCTTATTTTGTCTGATAAAATTATCAGCTAGGGAGTGAAGAAATGAAATCCGAGCAGGTTTTAAAGAAAAGGGTTATGAAAGAGATTGAAAAGCTTCCTGAGAAGCATCTCAGAGAAGTCAAAGATTATGTTGATAGTCTTTTGAAAAAGAAGCGAGATGCTAAAGAGACACAACTCGATCCTGAGAACGACCCGATCCTACAGATCTGCGGCATAGCGGACGTAGAGCCATTTGCCCATAAGATAGATGAAGAACTCTACGGTGAATAATATTGAAACTTCTAATTGACACTTGGGGATGGATTACCTATTCGAATAGAAGAGAGGAAAGACACGCAGAGATAGGAACCTTTTACAATAACTTCCAGCTTAAAAAGGGTATTCTCTATACAACGGATTATATTTTGGATGAAACGATAACACTTTTGTTTAGAAAACTGCCCTTTGAAACTGCGGAAGAAGAGACAAAAGAGATAATAAGAGCAATAGATAACAACTACTTAATTCTTGAATGGATTAACGAAGAGAGATTCGGAAAGGCAAGAGATTTAAGGTTATAATTTCATGATAAGCCTAGAATTTCATTCACGGATTTAACATCAATGGTAGTCATGGAGGAACTTGGAATCCAGGATGTTCTGACAGAGGATGATCACTTTATTCAAGTGGGTATGGAATTCAGAAAGTTACCGTAACATTTAACCTGATCTATTTTCCCCATTCTACCCCAGGTACTTCACGGTATTCGGCCTCTTTCAAGACATACGGTTTTATATAGGGACTAATCATCTCGGTTGTGAGGAGTTCTACTCTCTTATCAAGCGTGTTTTCCAGGAATGATTACGGGTTTTCGTAATTATCCGCGGAGTATCGCAAAACCGAGGCTCTTATCTGCTAGTAACCTCATAACCTATAAAGGCATTTGAGCTTTAAAAGTCCTTAACCTATAGTGTGTAGAGTAAAAGCATAAAATTCTGTGAAAATATATATTGTCCCGGGAGGAATCCTATGGCAGCAAAAGAATATTCATATACGGTATTTTACGAGCCTGCTCCAGAAGGAGGTTATGTTGTAACTGTTCCTGCTCTTCCCGGACTTGTAACCGAGGGCGATACATTAGATGAAGCAAGAGAAATGGCACGCGATGCCATTCGAGCATACTTGGAGAGCTTGATAAAAGACGGCCAGTCAATTCCGGAAGAAGAAGGAACTAGGCAGGAAAAAGTGGCAGTCGCAGTCGATGCACCCTTCTAAATGGCCCCAACTTTACCAAGTTTCAAACCAAAAGAAGTTTTAAAAGCCCTGCAAATGGCTGCTTTTATATCCACCATCAAACCGGAAGACACGTTGTTCTAAAACATCCGGCTCAAGCATCAAGAAGAGTAGTGCTTCCATACCATAATAAGGATTTAAAGAGAGGAACTCTTCAGGGTATTCTCAAGCAAGCAGGATTAAGCGTTAAAGAGTTTCTGAAGTACCTTTAAGTAGAGACTAAAAGAAAATCTTATAATTCAAGCCCAGCCCCAGGGGATACTGGTTTAGGATATTACTATCCCTGTTGTAGTTGATAATTGTAAAGTCCCCTCTTAAGAGGGGATTTAGGGGTGTGTAAGCTACCTGAAGTTCCAAAAAATAAGGGCCAAGTCCTGAGCCGAGCCGAAGGGGTTTAGAGTGACAATCGAGATCCTTCGCTTTGCTCCAGGATGACAACAAGATAAGGTGTATTTTTGAAAAGGGGCGCGCAGCCCTTTTTCTAGAAAGCTAAGATTTCTCACGTTTGTTCGAAATGACATCAGGTGTGTTCAGAAAGTCCAGGGTCAAGTCTTGGATTGTAAATTTTGGAAGATGATAAGGGCTAGTTAGACCGGCCTTAATCAGCTTGCACTATTCCATAAAAATCATACAATGTATCTATACATTACTGCAATGGAAAAGGGGACGCACCCTTTTCTTGAGGAATGAAAGGATGTACGGATGAAAAGGACTAGAAAACCAGCGCAGAAAAAATCGGCTAGGCCCGAAAGGAAAGTTATAAAGCCCTACGACCCGACCGGGCCGGTAAAGGCGTATATGACCCGTAACCCATCGGTTGTGTCC
>DATMAT010000039.1 GCA_035559815.1 Thermodesulfobacteriota bacterium | reverse complement strand
CTATCACTTGTTCATCAAGACCCCTCATGCCAACATATCTCCAGGCATGCACTATCTTAACACTTCATATACAAACTGGTTTAAAGCAGAGCATAAGGTAGTGGGAGTTATATTTCAGGGCAGGTACAAATCTATACTTGTGGATGAGGATAACTACGGACTGAGGTTATCAGCCTATATTCACCTAAACCCGGTAAGAGCGGGGATTGTGGCTGACGTAAAGGAATACGAGTGGAGCAGTTACCAGAGTTATATTGGGAAAAGAAGCCCGGTAGAAAGACTGAATACCGAGTTTATCTTAGGCCAACTTGATGGGGATATGAACAAAGCTAGAAGGAAGTATAAGAGATTTGTCCTTGAAAATATGGATATGGTTAATCCAATGAGGGATTCATATAGAGGGTTAGCTCTAGGTAGTGAAGAATTTATGAAAAGGATAGAGAAGAAGATAAAGTCGTTAGGAAGGAAGAGGGAAGTAACGGAGACAAAGATGGCTGGGACGTGTAGTTTGGAAGAAGTAATCGGAAGCATTATGAGTAGCTTTGGAGTAGAGAGGGAAGAGATTTTTCGAAAGAAGAAAGGGAATATTTATCGTCAGATGGCTTTGTATTTAATCAAGAAATACACGATGCTAAGTTTAAAAGAGATAGGAGAAGTGTTCGGGATGGATTATGCGGCGGTATCGCAAGCGTGTAAGAGGTTTGAGAGGTTGAGCGAGAAGAACAGGAAGGTTTCAGGGATGGTAACAAAATTGAAGAAGGATCTAATGGCTAACAGGAATAGTTAAATGTTGAGACCCGACCCCTATCGTTTTACATTAATTCCCTCTCCGACCTCACGTTGTATAGAACCAAAAGCAGCATCAATTTGAGTATTACCGGTGGAGGGATTGATTCGTTCCCATTTGTAGCCGTATTTACCTTTTACCTCCTTGTATATGAAATCAAAATCTATCAGTTCCCTTATCTTTCTCATAGAATGATTCTTTTTTATTCTCTTATCCAGATTGATCCCTATGTAAAACAATTTTCTCTGGGGCGGGCCCTGATAACTCATCATGGTTGGGCGCTCTTATCTTCCTTTAGGTTTTCCCCATTATATCGATTCTGTAGATTATTGTAAGTGGATTTGGGCAACAACCCGTTGAAATAACAGGTTTTTATTTTTTCCTTCTGTTGCTGTAACATTCCGACGCCGTATTCAAAAGATTTTGATATACATACTTGTGCCCATGAGTCTCCATAATTCACAATCCAAGACCTGACCCCTAATTCCTCTCAGGAGCTTTGACATTGGCTGAGCCAAGCCTTGAGGTGCTGTAAAGGTATTTTAATCCAACCGCTGTCTTTATACGTATTATAAAGATACGGATGTGAGCAGTCTAAACAATGTCAAAAGGAGAGGAAGCCAATGCCTAAGGTACACGCAAACGGTATAGAGATAAATTATGAATCTATGGGGAACGGAGAGCCGCTTATCATGATCCCTTTTTTGACTGGGGACAACGCCTGCTATGCTTTCCAGTTCCCAGAGTATTCAAAGCACTTTACTGTCTATTCTATAGACCCCCCGGGGCGCTGGACTAAGCGACGCTCCCTGGGGACCATACAGCACTGAGCAGTATGCCGATGATCTGGCAGCTTTCATTAATGCGTTGGGAATCGAGAAAGCTCACATTGCTGGGGTTTCACTTGGAGCCGCAGCGACGCTACAATTCGGAGCAAAATATCCCGACATGGCGAAATCCCTTTCTGTTCATAGTAGTTGGACTAAGACCGACCTTTTCATTACTATTCTGGTCAATGGCTGGTTGGAAACCGCAAGGCCTAACCAGAGTGTTGTAGATACTGCCATCAACTATATTTTCCCGTTTTGTTTGTCGCCAGAGCTCTTTGCTTCAAACCCAGAACATATTACGGCACTTGTTGATTTCGTAAAGGGTAGACCAAAGCAGTCCCTAGTCGGGTTCGTTGGGCAATGCGGAGCGGTTCTCTCCCACGACGTCGAGGGGAAACTAGAAAACATTAACGTCCCTACTTTGTTGACATTTGGTGAACTTGATTTAATTACATCAGTTGGCCGCTTTGCAGACAAACTGAAAAATGGAATTAGGAACTCAGAGCTAGTTGTATTTAAAGGCTGCGCACTTGCGCCCCTCTATGAGAAAACTCAGGATTTTAACGATGTTACACTTAGCTTCTTGAAGAAGCATAGCGGCTGACAAACTAGTGCCGTTTCCAAAAAATAATCTTACATTTTATGGTAGAACAATACATCGAAATATTGAATAGTTAGAGAAGCTTTTGAGCTTATAACTTATAAAAATAAGAGAAACAAAAAACGTAAACTTAATTATTTGAAACGGCACTAGCTTCGATCTCTAGGTGTCCGGTAATTAAGGTCAGTGAATACAAATGTGGAGGAAGAACAAGTCATGAGCCACTATAAAAATGCCGGTAATAATCCAGTCCTAACTAACTTCAGTAATACTCATGTTGTGCTCTCCTCGGTCAAATCATTTGAGAAAGCTGTCAAAGACCTACAGGCCGAATTGGGCAAGTCCACCACGGAAATGCTAATGACCAAACTTAGCGCAAGCAAGACCTTCGAGGAATTCAGTGCGGAAATCGAGCCACTTGCGGGCAGGAGCAACCTTATTGAAGTCGGTTTCCTGGATTGGGGAAAGGTGATGTCGCGTGTTCCCATTGCCATGAAAGCCCAGTTGTTCATCGTTGGCAATCCGCTGACTGCAAAGAAGTTGCTGGAAGCGGGTGGACCGGAAGTGGGTCTCTATCTCCCGACCAAAATTTTTATCTACGCGGACAACCAGGGCATAACCAAGGTTGCCTATGACAAGATTGCACCTGTTATGGAACAATACCAAAACGAAAGGTTAAATACAGTAGCACAGGCAATTGATACAGCACTGGCAAAGTTGGCTAACGCAGCAGCACTCTGAAATTTGAGAAATGAAGAAAGGGGTCACCAACCAATCAGCCGCTTTCATTAACAGTGTTATCTTTTTCAATTTGGTCAAGCGTCTTTTTTCTCTGCCATTCTTTAAGGGCCATTTTGACCGTGGTGATGCCCAGGGTGGTGCATCTCGGGCGGGTCATTGCCAGTTCCCGTCCGATCACGTCGGTGATAACCTCGGGGCCCATCGCTTCCACTTCATCCACGGTTTTCCCGGCAACTATCTCCGTAATAATCGAGGTCCCGGCCTGGCTGACTATACATCCTTCCCCTTCAAAGCTAACGTCTTTGATGTGGCCTTCGTCATCTATATTGAGATATAGAGTCACTATATCTCCGCAGCCCGGATTTCCCCCTTTTTGAATAACCTGGGCATTGTCGAGGGAGCCGTAGTTCCTCGGGTTCTCGTAGTGGTCTAGGATGAATGTCATCAGTTCTTCGCGGTTCATAGCCATATCTTGGAATACCTTCTATTTTTTACCACCTCCAACCCCCTCCTTGCTAAGGAGGGGGGTTGGGGAGAGGTTAGGGTTTCTCTATGGGTGCTCTTACCAGGTTGCCCCACTCCGTCCAGGAGCCGTCGTAGTTTCTCACCTGGTTATATCCCAGGAGATAAGTTAACACAAACCAGGTGTGAGATGACCTCTCTCCAATCCGGCAATAGGCAATCACGTCATCGTTCGGTTTCAGGCCCTGCTCCTGCTCGTATATCGCTTTTAGCTCCTCGACGGACTTAAAAGTCCCGTCCTCGTTTGCCGCCCGAGCCCAGGGTACGTTCTTGGCGCCGGGAATATGGCCGCCCCTTAGCGCCCCTTCCTGCGGATATGCCTCCATGTGAAGAAGTTCCCCGCTATATTCCTTGGGTGAACGAACATCGATGAGCGGCTTCTTTGACTCCAGGTGCTTCATCACATCGTCACGAAATGCCCTGATAGACAGATTGACCTGAGAAACTTTGTAGTTGGTTTTGGGATATTTCGGAACGTCCTTACTCAAGGGTCTTTTTTCCTCTATCCACTTCTGCCTGCCCCCGTTCATGATTAAACATTTTTCATGCCCGAAGACTTTGAATGTCCAAAAAGCGTAACACGCCCACCAGTTATTTTTATCACCGTAGAAGACCACTGCGGTGTCGTTTGCAATACCTTTTTCGGACATGAGCTTTTCAAAATTCTCCTTGCTGACATAGTCTCTTATCAATTGGTCCTGTAGCTCCGTTTGCCAGTCGATTTTCACTGCCCCAGGGACGTGTCCAACGTCGTAAAGAAGGACGTCCTCATCGGACTCCACTATCCTTATGTTAGCTTCATTTAAATGGTCGGCTACCCATTGAGTGCTGACTAAAACCTCTGGATGTGCATACTCTCCCATCTCTTCCTCCTTATTTAGTTTTTTAACTATTCTATTGATTTTTGTGACTAAAGCAAGTTATCGCATTAACTCATCAAAAATTAAGCGGGCTTCTTGAGTGGATTTTATGGAACGGCTATAGATGTTCTGATTTACATAGCCAACCAGTATTAATTCCACAAAAATTTTAAAAGGGGTTTTTTCTTGGAGAGATTTATGCTATTATGGAGACAGGGGAATTGGGTCATATACAAGGGCTTTAACCTCTTTGGTAAGGAGGGCGACTATGTTAGAGGACTTAAAGGTCAGGGACTTGATCGGTAAAAGGGAAAGCGTTTATTTCGTGGATGCCGACGATACGACCGATATAGCAGCCCTTAAGCTTAAGAACTTTAAGGTCAGAACGATAGGTGTGCTGAAGAATGGCAAACTGGCAGGGGTCGTAGGACAGAGCGACTTTTCGACCAAGGTTGTAGCGATGAGTAGAAAGCCTTCGGAGGTAAAGGTTTCAGAAATCATGAGTACGAATCTTTTCACCGTCAGCCTGGACACGTCCTTTTTTGATTGTCTAAAGCTAATGGATACCCATCATATATCTCATTTGATAATCCTGGATGAAGACGAAAAGTATTACGGTATGCTGTCATGGAGCGACCTGCAGCAGAGGCTGATCAAGGAACTCAAATACCAGCTTAAGATAACTCAGGAATACGCCTTCGGACCGCACATCGGCAATGCGATTGCTCTTGGAGATTAATGTCTATCCCTTTTTAATCGGCCGTGAACTGCTCAAGCAACTATTGATAAGGCAAAAAGCCTTTTAATTCAGCCTAAAATTCTATTTCTCTGATTCTTTCCGGGTCAAACTGGTTAAGTAGCTTCATCTCATCCGCAGTTGGCGCCGGGGTGACAGGGGCGGGTGAAACTGGAAAGCCAGTGTTCTCCTCTACTTCTTGAAAGCTAGAGTAAGGGTGTATGCTATCTAGGGAGAGAATGCCATTATCTCTTCTAAAAACAGCGATAGGAGTCACCACCCTATAGATGTTTCCGCTAGCCGTAATTACGGGACATTTCTCCACAAACGAGCGTTTATCGTGCCTTGTTCTCCACAGTATGACCCGTTTGGTGTTTGGACAAACCAATGCGCTTCCAGCGCCGCCAGTGAACTGGATCTTTATTCTATCACCCTCGGCGATATGACTCAGGTTGAAGTTTCCATATTTATCTATCTGCACGCCGGAGAGAAAAGCGACATCCAATTCTCCGCGTGCGGACATGTCGAATATCTCGGCCAGGGTTATAGAGGCTTTCTTTGCCCTGGCTAATTCGAAGTGAACGGTAGTACGCGGGGGAGAGGAAGGACTGGGGTCTATTCCGCCTGGTATATTGAGCCAGGTGAGGTCTGGATTATAAAGTTTCTTAGCCAACCATATAGCGAAAAAGGGGAGGTTTGATGCCACACCCATGAACGCATTCTCGGCATCCTTTAGAAGGCGGGCCATGGTTACAATCATCATATCCGCTCTTGAATATTCCCTTGTTATGCCCAATTGTTAAACTCGAACTGACGATACAAGATCCACGTACATAATGCATGTTTCATGATTCATAATTTAAGGAAGGTTGTTTCTATCCTGTACCCTGCATCGTACATCTTCTATCGTGTAGCATGTATCTTGCATCCTGCTTATTTAAGGTTTCATATCCTCGAGGTAACTTTTGAGTGCGTTATTATCCTTGATGGACAAGTATTCCTTTACCTGTTCCGAAGAGTAATCATAATAGGGATAACATGCTCCAGGAAGTGCCCCCTTTGGAACTTCCACCACCGCCGCTACTTTAAATCCGGGGATTACGGCCAAATCCGCATCCCGACCGATCTCTTCCGACGAAACTATTTTCTCCGTAGTCAGTATAATCTTCCTTGCGGCTCGGGCCATAATGATGTCTTCATAAACAGGGCCGTATATGATGGCGTTCCCTTCCTTATCCGCCTTTTGTACATGTAGAACTGCCCAGTCCGGGTATAGCGCAGGGACAACGAGAACCTCTCCTTGCCCATATGGATTATCAACCGTTTTAAACTTATCCACTATATGACTCTCACCCAAATTAGCTATGGGCATGAAGGGCACACCGTATGCCGCCGCCCTTAGCTTTGATATTACGGTGTAGCAAGAGTTCTCTTCAAAATGCACTCTTCCCTCCTCGACAGAGCGCCGAAAGTTGGGGGCAAGGCCGAATTCCGCCTCGAAGCTAACAAAACCAGCTTGGATTTCCTCAAGACACCCGGCGAAACTAAGAAGGTCGAAATCGTAGTTTGCCGCTGTCTTCATAACCTTTAGTCCCTTCTTTCCCTGCCTGGCTAGCTCCCTAACAAACGCAGAGGGGATGCGCTGAAGAAGGAGGCCCCCGATTGCCAATCTCTCTCCATCCGAGACTAAGGAGGCTGCCTCTTCTATAGTCTTAACCCTATTCATATCGATATCACCGTCTTTGCTTATTACGTCACTAGGTTATCACAAAATAAAACGTGTATCCATTTTCAGGACCTTACCAAGAATGACAAGACCCAAAACCCACAATAGTTGCATTAAGAATTGTACAGTCATAAAATTAGAGCATAGAGGAGATAAAGAGGGCCTTTCTGGTGTGTCTTAAGGTTAGAGGTGGACCGATACTCTCTAAGACTGAGGCATATCTTAGCAAATAAATAATAGAATATGGTCTCACGCGAATGAAACTATACTTCTTGGGCCAGAATCAACGATTATGCGTTTATTCCCTTCTTATCTCACCTAATTGGAATAGGCAAAGGGACTTCTAAAAAAAATGGATATGTCTTATAGAGCTATGATGTTGAGTGTGCATACTTTGGGTGACTGATGGAAGCCGAACTGAGTAAGCTACAAGAACTAATAGATGAGCTATTCGAAATGCGCAAGCGGGTTGCCCAGTCAGAAACATTGGATGCTCAGCATAAGAGGTCAGAAGCAATAAAAAGTGGGACAAACCGGGTGCTGGAAATGGTTGCTAGGGGAGCACCACTAATAGAGGTGCTAGATGTCTTAACCCGCTTCATTGAAGAACATGCAGACGGGATGCTTTGTTCAATATTGCTGCTAGATCCGGACGGAATCACTCTGAGGTATTATGCCGCACCAACCCTACCCAAAGCCTACATATCCTCGGTAGATGGTTTCTCCATAGGTCCTGGTGTCCGCTCCTGTGGAACCGCCGCTTACCGGAAGGAACAGGTTATCGTCGAAGACGTTGTCAATGACCCGCTTTGGGTGGGTTACAGAGAGCTGGCATTGAAGTATGGCCTACGCGCCTGCTGGTCTACTCCGATCCTATCCACGAGTGGCGATGTTTTGGGTACTTTTGCTATGTACTATGGCGAACCCCGTAGCCCTAGTCCTGAGCATCTGGAGCTTATTAAGATTGCAACTCATATAGCCGGAATAGCCATAGAATCCAGAGTGGCGGGAAAAGCACTTAAGGAAAGCGAGGGACGTTTTCGAAGCGCTTTTGACTACGCTTCCGTAGGCATGGCTCTAGTAGCACCCGACGGACGTTGGCTGAAAGTCAATCGTTCCTTGTGTGAAATAGTCGGTTATTCGGAGGATGAATTATTATCCACGAATTTCCAGTCTATTACCCATCCTGACGATTTGCACACTGACCTCGAGTACGTACGACAAATGCTGGCCGGTGAGATTGATACCTACCAGATGGAGAAGCGATACTTCCATAAGGCTGGCCAGGTAGTATGGGTTCTCTTGAGTGTCTCGCTTGTCCGTGACTCCCAGGGCCGTCCTCTTTACTTTATTTCACAGATACAGGATATTACCGAGCGCAAGCGCGTGGAGAGTTCTCTCAGAGAAAGCCTTACCCTTCTATCAAAGAAGAATCGTTACGAATCCATAATTAGCACGGTAACCCGGAGCGTACATCAGTCGATCAACCTCGAGGAAGTATTGCAAAACGCGGTCGAAGCTATGAGTAAAAACATAGAAGGCGTAGATAACGTCTCTATCTATATGGTAGACAGGCAAGAAGCGGTCCTAAAAGCTTACCGGGGCTATCCCGATTGGTTTATCGAGCAGGTCAGAAGAATTCCCTATCCAAAGGGGTTCACCTGGAAGACAATTATAGATGGCAAGGCCAGATATGTTGCAGATGCGGAACAAGATACGGTTATCGGCCCCGCCGGAAGATTATTAGGGACAAAGAGCTACGCCGCTATGCCCATTAACTCGCAAGGTAATACGGTGGGGGTTATCAATATTAACTCCCTTCATAAGAACGCCTTCGATGAGGAAGAGCTAAAGCTGCTCGGGATTGTGGCCAAGCAGATAGAGATAGCCATTAACAATGCTCAGCAGGCAGAAGTGCTCCGCCAATCTGAGGAGATACTCAAAGAACACCTTTCCCACCTATCCAAGAAGAATCGCTATGAGTCCATAATCAGCACGGTAACCCGGAGCGTTCATAAGTCGCTTAACCTGCAGGAGGTTCTTCAAAACGCTGTCGAAGCCCTAAGTAAAAATATAGACAGGGTTAGCCATGTTTCCATCTTTCTGGTCGAAGGGGAGGAAGCAGTTCTAAAGTCACATGTGGGCTTTCCAGGTTGGTTCATCGAAAGGGTAAAAAGAATACCATACCCAAAAGGGGCTATCTGGAAGACGATTATAGAGGGGATAACCCTGTATTGCCCGGATGTGGATAGTGACGTTGTTATCGGGCCTGCTGGAAAGCAGTTGGGAATAAAGAGCTATTTGTGCACCCCCATAAACTTTGAGGATAAAGTGGTAGGTGTTTTAAATATAAATTCTCTTGAGAAATGCGCCTTCGATGAGGAGGAGTTAAAGCTACTTCAGATCGTCGCCCAGCAGATTGAGACCGCAATCAACAATGCACGCATAGTCGAGGCGCATAGACAATCGGAGGAGCGCTATCATACCCTATTCGACCAGGCGCCGGTGGGGGTATACATATTTGACCGGGATTTAACCATAACCCATTGCAATAAACGGATGGCCGAAATCCTCAGCTCTTCCCCCGAAAAGATCGTCGGGATTAGCATACGGAAATTGAGGAATCAGTGTGTCTTACCGCTCATGGAGAGGGTGCTGGAAGGGCAAAATGCATCTTATGAGGGCTTTTATGAAGCAACCAACAGCTTTGCCAAGCTATGGGTATCCATAAGGCTTTCTCCGTTGCGAGATGCGGAGGGAAAGGTTATAGGCGGGATGGCCGTGGTAGAAGACGTGACCGAGAGGAAAAGAATGGAAGAGGAGATCCTCAAGGCTCAAAAGCTCGAGTCCGTAGGTATCCTTGCCGGCGGCATCGCCCATGATTTCAATAACCTTCTTTCCGCCATACTCGGCAACATTTCGCTCACCAAGCTATACACTGATCCTGATGATAAATCCTATAAGAGATTAACCGAGGCGGAAAAGGCATGCATTAGAGCAAGCGACCTCACTCAACAACTGCTCACTTTCTCCAAAGGAGGAGCACCGGTAAAAAAGCTCCTGTCGTCTCTGGGAGATTTGATAAAGGACACGGCCAATTTTGCGGTGAGCGGGTCGAATGTGAGATGCGAGTTCCATATCGCCGAGGATTTATGGTCGGTAGAAGTGGACGAGGGACAGGTAAGTCAAGTAATAAATAATTTGGTCATAAACGCCCAGCAGGCTATGCCGGAAGGTGGCCTGGTAAAAGTGTCAGTGGACAATGTACAGATAGACAAGGAGGCGAGTATCCCTCTCCGAGAAGGGAGATACGTTAAGGTATCTGTGGAAGATAGAGGAATTGGGATACCAAGGGAACATCTTTCAAAGATATTCGACCCATATTTCACCACAAAGTATAGAGGGAGTGGGCTAGGGCTGGCCACGGTGTATTCAATAATAAAAAAACACGACGGGTATGTGGATGTCGAGTCCGAGGTAGGAGTGGGGACTAAGTTTTTCCTGTATATCCCGGCGGCGGAAACAAAGCCGGAAAGGGGCAACGAGGAAAAGATGATTCTCGGGGGCAGTGGAAGGATTCTGGTGATGGACGATGAAGAAGCGGTAAGGGTGACGCTTGGTGAGATGCTTAGATATTTGGGATACGAAGTTGAATGTGCTGGAGACGGCAGGGAGGCAATAGATTTATACATTAAAGCAAAACGAACCAAAAGGCCGTTTGACCTGGTGATTATGGACTTAACCATACCCGGCGGAATGGGGGGTAAAGAGGCTATGGAAGAGTTGTCCAAGCTGGATTCAGGGGTTAGAGCAATCGTGTCGAGTGGATACTCAAACAACTCGGGGATGTCGGAGTTTGTGAAATACGGTTTTAGAGGGTTTGTCGTTAAGCCGTATAGAATAGAGGAGTTGAGTAAGATAGTTCGTGAAGCTATTAACGGAGGCTGAAATAGGCTTCTATCTCCACTAAACCATTGCTTGAATAGATAGAAGGTAGAGAAATACTTTATCCGAACTTTATTGGCCAAACAGGACAAACATAATGGTAAAGAAGCGTGATTACGTTGACAAAGGGGAACTTATCCGCCTCGAAAAAATGCTCGAGCAGGAACGGGAAGCACGCCGGATTGCCGAAAAGGCATTACAGGTGGCACAAAAAGATTTAGAAAAGCGTGTTCTGGAACGTACTCTGGAGCTGGAGAAGGCAAATAAGACGCTTCAGGCGGAGATAGCGGAGCGCAGACGGGTGGAGGAAGCGCTTAAAGAGAGCGAGGAAAAGAACCGTACCCTTGTCGAATATTCATTCGATTACATATGCGAGACGAGCGCCGACGGCCGCTTCTTGTATGTCAATCCCAAACATAAAGACCTGTTGGATTATCAACCGGATGAACTTCAGGGTAAAAGCATCTTTGAGTTTATTCACCCGGATGACCGCTCAAGGGTAATTTCTGAGTTTCAAAGAGCGATTGCAACCTTTTCCTCGGGGCACGCTATCTTTAGGTTCAGGCACAAAAACGGCCAGTGGAACTGGCTCGAAAGCACCGGTAGGCCGTTTCGAACCGCGGCCGGAGAAATAAGAGGTATTATCGCCTCCCGGGATATAACTGAACGCAGGAAATCCGAAGAAAGGCAGACCCAGCTTCTTAAGGAATTAGAGAGTGTCAACCAGGAATTGAATGATTTTGCCTACATTGTGTCCCACGATTTGAAGGCTCCCCTCCGCGCTATTAGCTCTCTGGCAAATTGGATAGCAACAGATTATGCGGAGAAACTGGAAGAAGACGGAAAAAATCAGTTAAGCCTACTGGTCACAAGGGTAAAGAGAATGCACAGTCTTATAGACGGCATCCTGCAGTATTCGAGGACAGGCCGAGTCAAGGAGCGAAAGGTGCTGGTAAACCTTAATCAACTTTTGGCCGAGGTCATTTACTTAATAGCACCCCCCGCTCATATCGACATACAGGTTGAGGACGAGTTGCCCTCGATATTGTGTGAACGTACCCGTATGGAGCAGGTTTTCCAAAACTTACTGAGCAACGCCGTGAAGTTCATGGATAAGCAGAGGGGAGAAATCAAAATAACCTGCGCCCAGGAGGACGGTTATTGGAAGTTCAGCATAGCCGACAACGGCCCGGGAATCGAGGAAAAGTACTTCGATAAGATTTTTCAGATATTCCAGACGCTGGCACCTCGGGATGAATCCGAGAACACGGGCGTCGGCCTGGCTTTGGTCAAAAAAATCATAGAGATGTATAACGGAAAGATCTGGGTAGAGTCGAAGGTGGGACACGGGAGTAAGTTCTTCTTTACATTGCCGGTATGAGTGCCAAGATGTGTATAACCGGTCCTTGGTCTTAACACATGCCAATAGGCAGGGTGGAGGGTAAGATGAAAAACGCAAAACCTATTCTTCTGGTCGAAGACGACCAGGTGGATGCCATAACGGTCAAACGCGCACTCAAGGACCTGAATGTTACCAACCGCTTGGACATCTCCAGCAACGGCGAAGAAGCGTTGGATTTCTTGAAAAACGACAGAAACCAGAAACCGGGCATCATCCTCTTGGACTTGAATATGCCTAGAATGAACGGAATTGAATTTCTGAAGATAGCAAAAAAGGACGAGTTGTTGAAAAGGATTCCGGTCGTAGTTCTTACCACCTCTAAAGAGGAACAGGACCGGATAGAGAGTTTTGAGCTTGGTGTCGCCGGATATATGATCAAACCGGTTGATTACCTGCAGTTTGTCGAGGTAATGAGGGCGATCGATATGTACTGGACGCTAAGCGAATTGGCGGAATGATTTCGGACAGAAGCCTATATTAAGTTCCATAGCGTACGATGAATACTATAAAAGTATTGCTTATAGAAGATGATAAAGTTGACCAGATGGCTTTCAAACGGTTCGTTCAGAAGGAAAATATCCCTTACCACTATGAAATAGCCGGGTCAATTTTGGAGACCAAAAAACTTTTAGTCTCGAATGAGTTTGATGTGATAGTCTCGGATTACTTTCTGGGAGACGGGACAGCACTGGATATTCTAGGCTCCATAGCGATACCGGTGGTTATTACTACCGGAATGGGTGATGAAGAGATCGCCGCTAACGCCATCAAAGCGGGCGCCTATGATTATCTGATAAAGGACCCGGAACAGAATTACCTCAAAGTCCTCCCGGCAACCGTAGAAAACGCAATCAAACGGAAGAAGGCGGAAGATGCCCTCAAAGAGACCGAAGAGGAATACAGAAACCTTTTTGAAAACGTCCCCACCGGTGTTTATCGCACCACCCCCGACGGCCGAATCCTAATGGCTAATCCGGCATTGATCAAAATGCTAGGCTTTTCTAGCTTGGAGGAGATGGTTTCACGCAACTTAGAGCAGGAAGGATTCGAGGATAAAAACGCCAGAAGTAGGTTCAAGGCGCTACTGGAGCGGGAGGGTAAGGTAGTCGGGCTTGAATCTGCTTGGTTAAAGAATGATGGGTGCGTAATTTTTGTCCGCGAAAGTGCCAGAGCAGTTCGGGGAAAGGATAACACCGTTTTATATTACGAGGGAACGGTCGAGGACATAACCGAGCGTAAAAGGGCAGAGGAGGCCCTTAAGCAAAAACTCCACCAGTTAGCCAAGAAGAGCCGCTATGAAACCATCATCAGTACCGTAACCCGAAGCGTTCATCAGTCGATCAACTTACAGGACGTTTTGGAAAACGCGGTGGATTCGATGAGCCAGAATATAGACAAGGCAGACATCGTGGGCATTTATTTGGTAGAGGGCAAAGAGGCGGTGCTGAAGGCCCATCGGGGCCTAACCAGCAGTTATCTTGAACGCGCCGGTAGGATTCCTTATCCAAAAGGCCTCACCTGGAAAACGATCCTGGAAGCCGAGCCGGTTTATTGTGATGATGTGGAAAATGACCGGTTTATGGGCCCTGCCGGAAAGGAGTTGGGCATAAAGAGCTACTTGTCCATGCCGATACGATTCGAAGGACAGACTGTGGGTATGATGGGTATAAATTCCTTGGAGAAAAACGCTTTTGACCAGGAAGAGCTCAAACTGCTCGATATCGTGGTGCAGCAGATCGAAGTGGCAATCAACAACGCAAAGCAGGCGGAAGCGTTAAGGCAGTCGGAAGAACGCTACCGGACGCTTTTTGACCAGTCACCAATCGGTGTATGTATAATAGACCGGGATTTCAAGATAACCCAGTGTAACAATCACCTGGTTCAAATATTTCGCTCCACTTACGACAAAATCATCGGCTTAGACCTGAGAAAGCTCAAAGACCAAAGCTTTGTCCCAATAGTGGAGAAGGCTTTTGAAGGGGAGCTTGGCCACCATGAGACCCTTTATGAAACCACTACCAGTTCGGCACAATTGTGGTTGTCTGCCCGGGCCGTTCCTCTACGTGACTCGGGCGGAAACGTCACCGGTGTGATGGGTGTCGTGGAAGACATCACCGAGCGAAAGAATATGGAAGAGGAGATAATTAAAGCTCACAAACTGGAATCGTTGGGTGTCCTTGCCGGTGGGATTGCCCATGATTTTAATAACCTCCTCACCGTGATACTCGGTAACGTATCTCTCACAAAAATGTATACGAATCTAGACTACAGGGCTCATAAGAGGCTGACCGAAGCAGAAAAGGCCTGCCTCCGGGCAAGGGATTTGACCCAAAGGCTAATCACGTTCTCTAGAGGTGGGGCACCAGTCAAGAAAGAGACCGTTCTAGGAGAATTGATAAGGGAATCAGCGGAGTTTGCCCTGAAAGGATCAAAGACCGGATGTGACTATTCAATACCGAAAGATTTATGGGCGGTAGAAGTGGACGAGGGGCAGGTGAGTCAGGTTATACATAATTTGGTGATAAATGCCAAAGAGGCAATGCTGGATGGCGGAATCATAAAGATCACCGTTGAGAACGTGGTGGGCGATAGCCCGTTATACCTGCCCTATAACTACGGCGATAGTCTCAGGATGAAAGACGGAAAGTACATCAAAATAACCGTCGAGGACAACGGAACGGGGATAACCAAGGAGCATCTACCAAAAATATTCGACCCTTATTTTACCACCAAGCAAAATGGCAGCGGACTGGGCTTGGCCACGGCCTATTCCATAATAAAGAACCATGGCGGATATCTGGGTGTGGAATCGGAAATAGGGGTGGGGTCAAAATTTTACGTTTATCTTCCGGTAGCTCAGGGAAAGTCCAACAAGAGTAAGAACAGCGAGATTCGGAGCGACGGAGGTATTGGCAAGGTGCTAGTTATGGATGATGAAAGGCTGGTGAGAGAGTTAGCCGGGGAAATACTTAACCACCTGAAATACGAGACAGAATTTGCTAGTGATGGCCACGAGGCTATAGAGGCGTACAAGAGGGCAAAGGAAAACGGCAGACCCTTCGATGTTGTGATCATGGACTTAACCGTACCCGGGGGCATGGGAGGGAGGGAGGCAATCAAGAGAATGCTGGAGTTTGACCCTTCGGTAAAGGCAATCGTGTCTAGCGGTTATTCAAATGACCCGGTTATATCCGACTACAAGAAATTTGGGTTTAGAGGAGTCATCTGTAAACCCTACAAAATGGAGGAATTAACCGAGGCATTGAATAGGGTATTAGATGAGGACGACTGAGGAATAACGAGAAAAAAGGCCTAGTCTATGATGACGCCTTTCCCTGCTTTTTGACATTCAACAGTTCTAGCATCTTGTCTATATCGACGGTTGGAAGCTTACATTCATAGTTTAGACAGACATAAACAGTGGCCTTCCCGCCCAGACTCGATTGATTCTTGGTAAACCCAGCAACGGCGGTTATATCTGTTTTTTCTTTAGCGGTATCACGTAGCAATACTACCTTGTTAGGTAGAAATTCCTTTCTTAAGGCTTGTAACATAGCTTTTGTATCTTGTGCTTCCGGGTTGCCTGCAATCACCACCTCGTATGAAGGACCTAACCCAAAATCCAGGGCAGCCATAAGCTGGGTATAAGCAGAAGGGTACTGTTTGACCGTCTTGGAAAAGGAACGTCCTATTTGCGCTGCCTTTTTTTCGAGTTCAAAATTTGCGGTTATCCGGCCTAGTCTGAGCAAATTGAGCATGGATACGGAATTTCCAGACGGGATAGCCCCGTCATAGATCTCCTTCTGACGGACAATAAGTTCCTCGCCGTCGTCGGCACTGAAGTAAAAACCCCCGTCGTGGTCATCCCAAAAATGCTCTATCTGCTTGTCATTCAGGTCAAGCGCATTTTTTAGGTATTCAACCTCGAATGTAGCTTCATATAATTCAATCAATCCCCAGATGAGAAAGGCATAATCGTCCAGGTTTCCCTGGATACCCGCCTCGCCATCCCGATAGCGGTGTAGAAGCCGGCCATCCGGTTTACGCATATTCTCGAGAATAAAGCCTAAAGCGCGCTTGGCAGCTTCCGCATATTTTGGTTCGCCAAAAGCCTGAGCCCCCTTAGACAGCGCTGCAATCATAAGACCATTCCAATCAGTTAGTATCTTGTCGTCTTTGTGAGGGTGAACGCGCTTTTCGCGTACAGAAAATAGCTTCTCCCGCGCCGCCTCTACCCGTCTCTCCAGCTCCGGCATCGGCAGACCGAGAAGGGAGGCAATTTCATTAAACGAGCTATCTAAGTAAAGTATATTCCCCCCGGTCCTTCTTCCGGTTGCCTCCTCGTCGAAATTGCCTTCCTTCTCTACATTAAAGACCTGAATTATTAAATCCGCTTCTTCCTTCCCCAGGATATTCTCTATCTCTTCCCGAGACCAGAGATAAAACTTTCCTTCTTCTCCTTCGCTGTCTGCATCCTCGGCGGAATAAAAACCCCCTCCTGGTGCAGTCATATCGCGAAGGACATAGGCGAAAATCTCCTGTGCAGTCCTTTTGTACTCTTCCCTTCCGGTCGCCTGATATGCTTCAATGTAGGCCATAGAGAGCATAGCCTGGTCATACAGCATCTTCTCGAAATGGGGCAAAAACCACCTGGCATCTGTGGAGTAGCGATGAAAGCCAAATCCTACATGGTCATAAATTCCTCCGCGGCGCATCTCTTGTAGGGTTTTCTCTACCATATTGAGCGCATTTTCCTCACCGGTTCGCCTCCAGTATCGGAGCAAGAAGACGAAGTTATGCGGTGTCGGAAACTTCGGGGAACGGCCGAACCCGCCATGCACTGTATCAAAGCTTTTGGAGAGCTGTTGGTAGGCGATATTCATCGTTGTTTCATCCAATTCATCCTGTAGAGAACCCTTTGATGCTTGTGATGATTGCTTTAGTGCCGAAGCAATCTGCTCAGCAGAATTTAATACCTCCTCGCGTTGTTTTGTCCAAACTTCCTTGATTCTCGGTATTAAATCGAGCATTCCTGCTCTCCCGAACCGGCTTTGCTTGGGTATATAGGTGGCGACGAAGAAGGGTTTCTTATCCGGCGTCATGACCACGTTAAGTGGCCAACCGCATCCGCCCGGTGAGAGCATCTGACACACGGTCATGTATATCCCGTCTATATCCGGGCGTTCTTCCCGGTCTACTTTAATAGACACAAAAGTTTCATTCATCAGTCTTGCCACTTCTTCATCCTCGAAAGATTCATGCTCCATTACATGACACCAGTGGCAGGTTGAATATCCGATGGACAGGAGAATCGGTTTATCTTCTTTCCTGGCTTTCTCAAACGCCTCCTCACCCCAGGGATACCAATCTACCGGATTCTCCGCATGCTGGAGCAGATAAGGGCTTTTCTCTTTAATAAGGCGATTATATTTCTTCATGTTTTTTAATTCAGATGCCTGGAGGGCTGAATTTGTACGAGGGTTCAATGAAAAGGATACTATGAACAAACCGAAATTCCAGTAACTAAATTTAAAGATGGATTAATTGCTGTTCCCAGATTCGGTTTCAACTCGTTCTCCTGCAGTATACTCGTTTGTACAGTGTTTCAACTTAAAATCATTGACTTTTACAAATAACCGTATTAATAATTGCAATAGGACGGGGAAGTTGAAAATATTCCGAATTTCGAAGTATTTCTCTAATCGGTTATATCTTGATTTTGGAAACTCCCGAATAATATTTGTATTTGCCATACTCTATAATAAAGCCACAAGAAATAATGATAAATTTTCCCACCTAAGCTAAAGAAAGAGTAGATTCTTTAGGGGAGTCAATATAGTGCGAACAGGCGCCCTAAAAATAGCACTTATATATATGTTTCTGGGGGCTCTCTGGATTTTGTCCTCTGATGAACTAGTAGGAATGCTCAGCAGAGATTCTCCGACCCTAACCAGACTACAAACTATAAAAGGATGGGCTTTCATAGTCATAACCGGGGTGGTGCTTTATTGCCTGGTGGCAAGGCTAGTCAGACAGCTAGGTATAGCCAAAGAGTCAGAGACAGAACTTAGGCAGGAAAGAGAGAGGCTGATAGGACAGCTCACACAAGAACGGGACGACCTGGCCGCCCTCACCCAAGTAACCGCAAATGCAATTAGTACTCTTAATCTGAACGAACTTCTCAACACCCTACTCGCCCGACTCGCCGCTGTAATGCGGGCGGATACCGGGGTCATTTTGCTCATAGAAAACGACGAACTTAAAGTTCGAGCAACCCTAGGTTTGGATGAAGCCTTGGAATCGGGTTACGCCGTACCTTTAGGAAAGGACTTTGCCGGCACGATTGCCTTGACCAAGAAACCACTCTATATTTCCGACGCCCAGGTCGACCCGCAAGTATTGAACCCCTACGTTAAAAAGCGCGGGGTCAGGACGATACTAGGGGTTCCTCTTAAACGTAATGGGGATGTCTTTGGCGTCCTCCATGTTGACTGGTTGAATGTGCACCCTCAAAACGAACGGGAACTCCACTTGCTCGAAATCACCGCCGAGCGCTGCTCCACGGCTATCCTCAATGCACGCCTATTCGAGCAAACCAAGAGTACGGAGCTAGCACTCAGGGAAAATATCGACCAACTTAATAAAAAGAACCGCTACGAGTCAATAATTAGTGCCGTCACTAGGAGCGTTCATAAGAGTATCGTTCTCCAGGATGTCCTGGAGAACACAGTCGATGCCATGAATGAGAATATAAAGGGCGTGGATAACGTCTCAATTTACCTGGTTGAAGACAGCATGGCGGTCATGAAGGCTAGCAGAGGCTATCCCGTTTGGTTTATCGAGCGGGTCAGGAGTATACCGTATCCAAAGGGGTTTACCTGGAAGGCAATCATAGATGGTGAGCCCATCTACTGCCCCGATGTGGACCAGGATACCCTTATCGGCCCAGCCGGGAGGGAAGTGGGCACAAAAAGCTATGTATCGATGCCCATTTTCCTCGGTGGAGAGGCAGTGGGATGCATAAACATAAATTCCTTCGAGAAAAACGCCTTCGATGAAGACGACCTAAAACTTTTAGAGATAATTTCTCGACAAATCCAGACGGCACTCAACAACGTGAAGCAGGTCGAAGCTTTGAGGCAGTCTCAGGAAGAGATAAAGAAGCTGAATGAAGAGCTCGAGAGACGGGTAGAGGAGCGCACGGCACAACTCGAAGCTGCCAACAAGGAACTGGAGGCCTTCTCTTATTCTGTATCCCATGACCTCCGTGCGCCGCTTCGGGCCATAGACGGTTTCTCTCGTATGCTGATAGAGGATTATACAGAAAAGCTGGACGGCGAGGGAAGGCGTTTACTCGAAGTTATTCGCGACAATACCCGTAATATGGGACAGCTCATAGATGACCTCCTATCCTTTTCCCGTTTGGGACGCCAGGAGATGAACCTGACATTCATAGAGATTGAGAAGCTGGTGAGGCCCATATTCGAAGAATTAATATCCACCGAAAACGGGAGGACGGTGGAATTTAATATTAATAATTTGCCTCCAGCTAAAGTGGACCGGGCCATGATCAAGCAGGTCTTTGCCAACCTCCTATCAAATGCCATAAAGTTCACCGGGACCAGGGAGAGAGCAGTTATAGAGGCCGGGGGTTGGGATAATGGGATAGAAAAGACCTATTACATCAGGGATAACGGCGTGGGGTTTGACATGAACTATGTAGATAAGCTATTCGGTGTATTTCAGAGGCTGCACAGCCAGGGGGAGTTCGAGGGAACCGGGGTGGGACTTGCCCTGGTCAAACGCATAATCCACCGGCACGGCGGCCGGGTGTGGGCCGAGGGCCAGGTAGGAGAAGGAGCTACTTTTTATTTTACCCTTCCCGGAGAAGGAGGAATTTCATGACGGACATAAACGAAGTAGAGATTTTAC
>DATMAT010000038.1 GCA_035559815.1 Thermodesulfobacteriota bacterium | reverse complement strand
AGCCCAAGGGCGATGCCTCCATGAGGCGGCGCTCCGAACTCTAGAGCCTCTAGCAAAAATCCAAATTTCTTCTTTGCCTCCTCCGGCTCTAACCCGATTTTGTCGAATAGTTTCTTTTGTATATCGCTCCTATGTATTCTGATGCTTCCTCCGCCGACCTCCACTCCATTCAGCACTATGTCATAAGCCCTGGCTCTTACCTTTTCCGGAGCCGTATCAAAAATCTCCAGGTCTTCCTCCTTGGGTGAGGTGAATGGATGGTGCATAGCCACGTAGCGTTTTTCAGTTTCGTCGAAATCAAGAAGCGGAAAGTCAACAACCCAGAGAAAGGCGAATTTGCTATGGTCGATCATGTTGAACCTTTCACCGAGACGAAGCCTCAGGTTAGAGAGCACCAGGTTGACGATGTAACCGGAGTCGGCGCCGAAAAATATGATGTCCCCGTCCTCTATATTTAGGGTTCTTTTTAATTCCTCTTTCTCCTTGTCGCTTAAAAATTTGGTTACTGGCGATTGCCATTCGCCGTCTGAGATCCTTATCCAAGCCAGTCCTTTAGCCCCCAGGGTTTTTGCAAATTCCACCAGGTCATCTATCTCCTTCCTGGAGAGCTCCCCACCCTTGCCCTTCAGGTTTAGTGCCTTAACGATTCCCCCTTTTTTTATAGCATCGCTGAACACCTTGAAACCCGATTCCCGGAATGTCCCGGTGATATCCGAAAGCTCAAGGCCAAACCGTATATCCGGCTTATCGTTTCCGTATCTGAGCATGGCCTCGTCGTATCTCATCCGGGGAAAGGGAGTGGGGATATCCGTACCCTTTGCCGCCCTGAATATGGCTTTGAGCATCCCTTCTACTATCTCCATAACATCCTCTTCCTTAGCAAACGACATCTCTAAATCGATCTGGGTAAACTCAGGCTGGCGGTCTGCTCTAAGGTCCTCGTCGCGAAAACAACGGACGATCTGGTAGTACCGGTCAAATCCGGAGATCATGAGCGTTTGTTTCAGGAGCTGGGGCGACTGGGGAAGGGCGTAAAACTCACCCGGATTCAGCCTGCTCGGGACTAAAAAGTCTCTGGCCCCCTCCGGTGTGGACCTGGTCAGGTAAGGCGTTTCCAGTTCGATAAAGCCCTGAGAGTTCAAATAGATTCTGGTGGCGCTGGCTATTTCATGCCGTAGAATAAGATTCTCTTTCATCTCCGGTCTTCTCAGGTCTAGAAAACGGTATTTCATCCTCAATAGTTCGTCCACATTTATTTTGTTCTCGATAGGGAAGGGGAGCACGTTCGATGTATTGAGAATCTTGATCTCATTAACGATGATTTCAATCTCACCGGTCTTAATGTTTGGGTTAAGCGTTTCCGGAGGGCGCTTTGCCACGTTGCCACTGACCGCAATTACCCATTCGTCTTTCAATAGCTCCGCCTTGGCATGTGAGTCTTTGCTCGTCTGGGGATTGAAAACTGCCTGGACGATTCCTTCCCGGTCTCTTAAGTCCACAAATATTAATCCCCCGTGGTCCCTCTTTGATTGAACCCAGCCCATGATGATTACTTCGCGGTTCAGGTCTTTAATTCCCAGGCTTCCGCAGTAGTCCGTTCTTTTCCAATCTCCCAAGAGCTCGAGCATCAAGGCGACTCCTTATCCTTATGTATAAGATTGCCTAAAATCTTAACCATTGCTGCGAATTTGGCAAGAATGCGGTTGAATTATAGCCATAACGTGTTTGGTATAGGAAGTAGGGAGTAAGGGTGGAAAGATAGTGAAGCAGGGATAATACTCTCCATATTTAAGAACACTCCATTCACCTTAAGGCTTTTACATTTGCCTGTTTTTCTGTTTTCGAATTATACTTAGTCTGCTCTTTATTATTGAGAACGATGTAGGAACAGGACACGGCGTGTTCCTACAATCGTCCTGAGTAAAATGAACGAATCAAGGAGGAGGGAAAAATGTCTAAGTTATTATTGGCGGTTTTATTTTTGCTTGCCGGTTGTGCCGGGGGGAGTTATTCGACGGATTCAACTAAGGGAGAAGGCGGTCAATTTGACCCGGCTACCTGCAATAACATCCCCTTGAGCATCGAGGAGTACCAGGCACTCGGCTCAGGGGGGAAAATACCACTCATAAAGTGCTCGGATTTGGAAAGATGCGCTTCTATTTCCGGACAAACCCCGCCGGATATTCCCTGTGAGTAGAATTAACTTGAGAAATCCTTGTGGTTTATCATAGGGTTAACTCGATAATGTTGGTGCGAGCACGTTCGTTCACTGTAAACCACGCGAAGCAAATCTATTTAGATTCCTCACCAGCTCCCTCACAGGAGTTTATCCTGAGCGATGGTCCCCCGGTTAAACCGGGGGAAGGATTCGGGACAAGGTTCGGAATGACACAAGCGGTTTTGCGACATAGAAAACACAAAGAATGTAAGCATAAGTTATTTCTTTCAACGCTGTCATTCTGAATCGAAGATGAAGGATCTAGATAGTATTAGATGCTTCGCTTCGCTCAGCATGACAATGTAAGCCGCTCGTGGGTTCCGTCATATAAGAAGGGCTCCAGAGTGACATTTATAAAAGTGAAATCATTCTACTAGACACAACTTGCTAAGGCGTTGTCCGTTTGATTAAATCCCGGGCTATTACAATTTGTATGAAATGAAAAAAGGAATATTAGTGTTAGAAAACCAAGTATTGATTTTCGGGAAAAACCAACTACATCACCTCTTTCGCGCTACTAAAGGTTTGTGGCGTGCTTCTCAGCGCTTCTTCCAGGGCGCGGTCGCGCTGGTAAATATCGTCGCGGAATTCCACAGTCCCGTCATCATCAACCCATGCCGTAAAGTAGAGTAGATATACCGGGATCGGTTCCGGCAGACGGACGCTCTGAGTGGTGCCTTTGTTGATAGCTTTGCGTATTTTCTCCGGCGTCCAGCTCGGGTCGGAGCTCAAGACATACTCGGCTAGCTCATAAGGCTTTTCGATCCTTATGCAGCCGTGGCTAAGATTGCGCTCCACCCTGTTGAATAGATATTTTTGTGACGTGTCATGAAGATAAACGTGATAAGGATTTGGGAACATGAACTTGATTCGGCCAAGCGGGTTGCCCGGCCCGGGCTCCTGCCTGAGCCTGTATCTAAAATTCTGCTCGGTGACCTTAGACCAGTCTATTGTCGACGGGTCTATCGCCTGAGCATTGGGGCTCCAGCTTGTTAAAACCTTGATATTATCCTTGGAGAAATATTCCGGGTCTTTTTTTATCTTGGGCAGTTTCTCCTCAGCGAATATGGTTTTCGGGATATTCCAATATGGATTTAGCACCAGGTAGGTCATGTCTGCGTTGAAGACCGGGGTATTCCAGTATGGCTTGCCCACTACCACTCGCATTCTCAGCACTGTTCGGTTGTACTCGACCACGTAGAGTTCGTAATTAGCGATATTAACCAGGATGTACCGCCTGCCCAGGTTTTGAGGAATCCAGCGCCAGCGCTCCATGTTTAGCTCTATTTGATTTATGCGTTTTTGAACCGGCACGTTCAGAGCGGCCAGGGTAGAGGGGCCAACGACGCCGTCTGGCTTGAGTCCGTGGCGTCTTTGAAATCGGCGCACAGCTTCTGCCAAATTGTTGTCGAATAAATCTGAGTGTTCGCCCTGCTGATATTCTTCGCTCAAATCCCCGGAGGCAGTAAGGCGGGCACGTAAAGCTAACACTCTATCTCCTCTATGGCCTTTCTCCATCTTTGAGCCTTCGGGAACCATAGGCCAGCCGCCTCTTTCGGCGATCTGTTGATATTGGGCCAGAGCATCTTTCAGTCTTGAATATACCGGGTTCTCCGGAAGGAGCCTTTTCAAGTTTTCTTCAATCTGGTTTGTTTCTACAGCACTTCTTAAGACGTCGGTTAGATCCATTTCTCGGTGTCTTATCATCCAGGCGGTGTCGACGACCTCCGGATGGATGCGGCCGTTGAGAAGGTGTGAGCTGTATTTGAGTAGAGCATCGGTCAAGAGTAGATCTGCCTTGGAAAGACCGTAGGGGCTTAGGGGCTCTCCGTAGGTTTGATAGTTGGAAGCGGTGACCACCTCGTCCTGATGAATCTCGCTCAGCGCTACATTGATCTCGGGCAAGTGGTAGTCAGCCGGGTTTAATCCCTCTTTACTGGCATCGCTGATTATGGTGACGAAAGCATCGGCCTGGGGCAAAAGGCCGTTATCATCGCTCCAGACCGGACGGTAATTATTGCGCTCATAGAAGCGGGGCAGCATGGTAGATGCGTATATGAATTTGCCGCCAAAGCTTATCCGGGGAGGGGTACCCGCATCTTTAATTTCTCTCTGGATAAGCTTACGCACCTGCTCTGATGTCGTTTCTCTGGATACATCGGCAGCGGGCTCTAGGATTTCCTCGTTCTTCACGGCGCAGCCGGAGAAAAGGGCAAGGATGGCCGGAATGAGGACGGTAAATTTTAATAATCTATTTCTTATGCTCTGGGTTCTCAATTTTTATGGCCTTGGATTCGAAATGGGTTTGCTCAAATGAGTAATGAAAATATATCATTTCTAATATAACCTATCAACCTGAAAGCAGTATTCTTCTACGAGCTCTTTTTCCATTGGGAGAGTTCCCCAAATCTCAAGGGTCGTCGGGAGAACTGCCCATATTTATACAAATCTGATGAAGGGAGCAATAAAAATACCGGAGAAATTCTACTAAACTCCAGCCGCTTTCGTTGGGATAATGGTTCCCAAAACTATTGTCACTGCCATATATAAAGAGTATATGCCGAAATCGAATAGTCGATTCGTTGATCAGGTATAATTTATCTCTTAAAAGATGAACAAGAGCCATACTAGTCAATGCAGGTGGCAAATAAAAAGGGACTAGAAAGAGCATTAGAAGTTGGTTTTGTTCTTCTCCGGAAGAATAATTTGTTCAGGAGGTTGAACCATGAATACGATTAAAACCGTAGTGCTACTGGCTCTACTCTCCGCAATTCTTATTTGGGCGGGTGGAGCGATT
The DNA here is from genome assembly GCA_035559815.1 of Thermodesulfobacteriota bacterium. Classification (NCBI taxonomy): domain Bacteria; kingdom Pseudomonadati; phylum Thermodesulfobacteriota; species Thermodesulfobacteriota bacterium. Next base: position 54,280 of record DATMAT010000038.1, on the reverse strand, counting down.
GGCGGGAAAAACGGCGCCCTTATCGCATTGGTGATTGCCGGGGTGATGAATTTCATAAGCTACTGGTGGAGCGACAAGATCGTCCTGGCGATGTATAGGGGCGTGGAAGTCAAACCCGAAGATGAGCCCAGGCTTTATGGTGCCGTGCAGGAGTTGGCCCAGAATGCCGGTCTTCCCATGCCCAAGGTTTATATTCTCCCTCAGGACGCTCCTAACGCTTTCGCCACTGGTAGAAATCCGAGCCACGCGGCGGTGGCCGTGACCCAGGGGATTATGAGACTACTGAGCCCGGAAGAGTTAAGAGGTGTGCTGGCCCACGAGCTTGCGCACATAAAGCATAGAGACATACTGATTGGAACCGTTGCTGCTACAATCGCCGGCGCTATCAGCTATCTTGCCTACATGGCCCAGTGGGCGGCTATATTCGGCGGGGGAAGAGATGATAGAGGCAGGGGCAATGTCCTGATGCTTCTGGTAATGATGATTGTTGCGCCGCTTGCCGCAATGATCATTCGCATGGCTATTTCACGCGCCCGGGAGTATTCTGCAGACGAGGGCGGGGCCAAGATTTGCGGAAATCCGCTTTACCTTGCCAATGCTCTCAGGAAGCTCGGCCAGGTATCGGGCAGGATTCCCCTCCGGGTGAATGAGCAGACAGCCGATGCCACCGCCCATATGTTCATAGTAAATCCGCTTAGTGGCGGCGGGCTTGCTTCTCTTTTCAGCACACATCCACCCATTGAGGAGAGAATCGCCAGGCTCGAGGCCATGGCTATGGGGAGGTGATTATTAACCGTTTATTCATCACTGGTTAACGGTTTCTTAATCTTGATATAGTATCAAATTTCACAGGTTTGGTTACATTGTCGGTAACAAGTGGAAATCAGAACAGGGATGAAATTTCTCTCCAATTTTGCATTAGCCTGAAAGGGAGGAATGGAGAATAAAAAAGGTTTGACCGAGACCTTAAAACGGCTTTCCCCCGTAACCGGAATAATCGCTTTATTGGTCCTTTCCTATTTTGTCTCATGGAAAGAGGTTTTCGCCAGATTCAAAGAGGTAGACCTTCTCTATCTTGCGCCGTCCATACTGTTCAATACTGCTTTTATAGTATTCGAGGCAATAAGATTCAGATATATACTGGGGGCCTACCGGCTGGAAAAACTTCTCCGGGTGTTCAGTTTGTCAAGACTGGTGGCTGTAGGAACGATTCATCTGGCCGGGGAGGGGGTGCTTCTTGGCGCTTTCAAACTAAGCGGTTTTTCACTGAAGTCAGCATTATCCGCCATTTTACATCTTAGGTTTCTCGACCTCGGTGTGATATGTCTTGTGGTCGGTATTTACGGAGATACATATTTTTATTTCTCTATCTCTTTAATTGGGTTAACTCTAATTGCAACGATTATCTGGAGGAGAAGGAATTTTGATTCGCTAAGGGAAGTAATCTTAAGCTCTCTGTTTATGTATCTATTCTTCGCCCTTAGTGTTTTGGCTTCGGCTAAGGCGGTGGGGATAGATATAGGTAAAATAGATGTCATTCGCGTCAGTGCGGTGAGCGTTCTTTCTCAGTTTCTTCCGGTAACCCCTATGGGGCTGGGGACGAGGGACCTTAGCTTGATTGCGCTTCTCTCTTCTTTCGGTGTCTCTAAAGAGAAAGCCCTCGTATTTTCGTGGATAGAATTTATTGCCATATCGGTAATATCGCTTGCCTTAATTTATTTAGTGAGCCTGATTTGGGAAAAATTGAATGATAAAAATAATGCGGTGAATAGAATGAGCTAAAAGCTGGCAGCGTAGAATTTAACTTGTTTTTCTTTACTCGGGGCTTTAATATAAGTTTCATATCAACTTGTCCAAAATAAGATATTTATTCACTGCCAAAACAAAGCAACTCGCAATTGAAAGCAATTATCCCTTCGCTCCTTTCGGGGGAAGCCTGTGCTGGTCTTGACGAAGGGCTCATGGTTCGACTCCGCTCACCATGAAGGCGGGTATAAAACTCGCAGCAGTACCGTGCCCTTCACCTTGAGTCCTTCGGCCTCGCTCAGGATAAACTAGGACGAAGGGTGAGTAAGGGTTAAAAGCATTTCAAAAACTAGGATTAGGATTGCGCTTGCATAGCAAACATAAAGGGGGGTGACCTGATTTTAAAAGGACTTTTTTATCTATCTAAAGGCCTCGTTTTACCAGTTCGAACCTTTGGTTTCTAATTAATTTTAGACAGTAGTGGTTTCATATAGATAATAAGTCTAAGGTGTTGAGATTCTGAAGTCCTCAAAGTATGATAAATAATCGAGAAATAACCAAGTGCTTCTTCTAGATGCACACTCTATTTGCCATTACTAGTGTTATTTTTTACCAATATAATATTTATAATAATCATACCCCGCTTTAAGAAATCCAATAACTTTGTTGTTTTTTAGTAGAAGCAATTTGTTCTAATATACAAATTAATATTGACCTGAATTGCCCTAATCGATGGAGAGGAACTATGAGTAAGGAAAGCAAGGAAATAATGGACACATCACAAAAATCATCTATGGAGTGGATACTGCGTCCTTTTCAGGAATTTACCGGGCTTGAAGCATCCGCGGGCATATTACTTTTCCTCTGCACCGTCGTGGCGCTGGTCTGGGCTAATTCGCCCTGGTCTGACGGCTATTTCAATCTGTGGCAGACAAAGCTCCAGGTGGGGATTGGGGGCTTTCTTTTGGACAAGCCTCTTATACTTTGGATCAACGATGGATTGATGGCTATGTTCTTTTTTGTCGTTGGACTGGAGATAAAGCGTGAGATACTGGTCGGCGAATTATCTTCGCCGAAACAGGCAGCGCTTCCCATCGCTGCGGCAATTGGCGGTATGGTTACGCCAGCTATTATCTATCTTGTATTCAATGGAGGAAAGGCCGGTGCTTCCGGATGGGGAATCCCGATGGCTACTGACATTGCTTTTGCATTGGGGGCGTTAGCCATTTTAGGCAAGAGGGTGCCGGTATCCCTCAAGATATTTCTGACATCTGTTGCTATTGTGGATGATATAGGAGCGGTTTTGGTCATTGCCTTTTTCTACACTTCTCAAATCTACTGGTCAAATTTGATTGTGGGCGCGGCCTTTTTGGCAGCCCTTCTGGCAACCAATCGCGCTGGAGTTCGCAATCCACTCGTATACGCTGCCCTGGGTATAGGGGGGCTCTGGCTTGCGTTCCTCATGTCCGGAGTACACGCGACCATAGCCGGAGTGCTTGCAGCAATGACCATTCCGGCTAGGGCCAGAATCGGTAAAGAGGAATTTCTGGAAAGAGGCCGTAACCTACTCGATGAATTCAAAGACGTCGGTGGAGGCGGGAGCATCCTTACCAGCAAGCAGCAACACGAAGTTGTGGAGGCTATAGAATCAGCCAGCAAGTTAGCTCAAACGCCACTACAAAGATTGGAACATGCTTTACATCCATGGGTAATATTTGGAGTCATGCCCGTTTTTGCGCTTGCCAATGCCGGGGTTAATTTGGGCGGGGGTCTCGCCGCATTGTTCACAAATCCGGTAGCACTGGGCATATTGTTTGGGCTGGTTCTCGGCAAACAGGTTGGAGTTACGCTCTTTTCCTGGTTTGCCGTGCGGATAGGCATAGCCACCTTACCTAGCGGTGTTAGTTGGTTGAAAATCTATGGAGTGGGTTGGCTGGCCGGAATCGGTTTTACTATGTCTCTCTTCATAGCTGGTCTGGCCTTTGAGGACGATGAAATTCTCTCGGTAGCTAAACTAGGAATTCTGACCGCATCGCTCATCGCTGGGGTCGGAGGATGGGTGATTCTTAGAAATACCGGCAAAGAGAATAAACGGCCCCCTGGTCTTGTTGAAAATTAAAGTTTAACAATGGGGCTTGATTATTTAAGGTAATATCTGGTTATAGGGTTTATGAACGCTAACAATGCCAATTTAGTAGTAATGTAGGAATAGAATTGACTAAAAGTGTCGAGCCAAATAAATTATGAAGTCATTTTTCTAGGAACGAAACCTCTCATTAAGCGCGTAAGTAATAGCTGTGCTTCACTATTTATCTCGACTAGGAAAAGTTCATAGGTTTAAACAAAGTCACCTTTTAAATGAGTCATTTAGTTGATAAAACAACCAGATGCTGAAATTCTCAGCCATGGGGGTAGGGCAGGCCGTACTTTTTACGATGATTTTGCATCTCCTTTTTTTGGTGGGTTTTTATGCAGAGGTCGGATAGCGGCTTAGCGCTGCAGATAAGGACGTATCCCTCCTTTTCATCCTCGGGGTAGAAGCGAACAGCCTCGGATTGATCCACCTTACCCCTCAACAACCTCGACGCGCAGGTCAAGCAAAAACCCTGTAGGCACATAGAGGGAATATCATAACCCGCCTCGTATGCGGCATCCAGAATATATTCATCTTCCCGAACCTCTAGGTGCGCTGTTCCTTCCGGTGTATGTAGCTTTACTTGGTAGGTCTTCATTAATATACAAAGATAGGCGGTGTCTTCCAACCCCGCCTATCTTTGCTGATGATTTCGATCATGGATTATAAAAACCGCGGTTCTTGCTGTAAGGAGCCTCGCCCGGTTCTCCTCGTCGGAAATGACCGGAGGGGCGAATGACCCCATCTCTTTCTTTGCTTAACAGTTCTATAAACCAGGCTTCATGCTCGACTTCTTCCTGGAGGATTCTGGATGCCATATCATAGGTACGCGGGTCTTTGCCGAAGGTAAGGTCACATACCTCGCTCCACGTTCTTATGGCGCATCTTTCTGCTTCGAGAAGAACTTCTAAAATGTTTGCGGGAGAAGGATTTTTGGGCAAATAGGCATCAGCACATGACGCTCTATCGGCAAAAGCCCTTATATCGGTAGGCAAGCCTCCGCCGAGCTCGTAAATCCTGGGGGTAATAAGCTCAAAATGGGCCCTGTCTTCGAGACGGGCGTCCTCGCATATCTCCTTATAGTCTTCGTGGCCGGCCAGGTACATACGCAGTATGGTGTAATAATAGTATGTGGTAAACTCGGCGCCGGCCGCATCGATTAGTTTTTCTCTTAATTCCTTGACGTCCACTCCGCGGGCTTCGAGTTGTTCGACCCCAACACGCTGGGTCACGTCACCCGGTTTAACCTTTCCTTTCATGTGCTTTTTCTCTTTGGTTGCCATAAGCTTAGTCCTCCCTTTTGGTCTTATTTAATGATACGCTATTATATCCTGATTGCAATTTGATATCAAATAATAGGATATTTTAGATGTATATAGATATTATATAAGTAGTAAATTTATCTATGGATGGTATATTTAGTTAAAAAAATCATGATCGGTGGTAATTTTTATCTAGCATGAACGACCAGGACCGGCTTCAAAAATTAATTAATCTATCACGGGAGAGAGGGCTCAAGCTCACCCCCCAGCGCATGGTGATTTTTCGCATACTTTCCAGGGCGGACCAACACTTAACAGTTGACGAGGTATATCAAAAAGCAAAAGAGGAGCATCCAATGCTTTCCGCGGCGACTGTCTACCGAAATATGGAACAGATGGTTAAAACCGGTTTACTCTCCTATTTGGGACGGAGCGGAAACGCGATGAGATATGATACCAATCTTGATGAACATCATCATTTTGTATGTGACGGTTGTGGAAAAGTTGACGATGTTTATCTGAAAAAGGTTAACTATGAATTGGATGTGGAGAGATCGCCGCTAGCCGAGGTTAGGATAGACGCTGCGGAGCTTTACCTACACGGTGTCTGCAAGGATTGCCTGAAAGGTTCGTAGCTGGTCAAAGCTTAACTGACATTTGTTTTATCCTTTCCGAAATTACTAGGGTAGAAGTTAAGATTAATGACTCTCCATTAAAAAATATAACCAAAGTTATATTTTTCCGTGAACCCCAACCTTTTATACAGAAAAAATTAAGTCTTGAGTATATACGGTTGGCTATATACTTAATGAAGTTTAGAAAGAGGAGTTGACTTCGATTAGCAAAGCCAGGATTCCTTCCAAAAGTTCCTTCGCTTCTCGCGTGTTAATTGAATCGACTTTTGTAAGATTTTTTTTCGGTTCTTTAGGTAATAGAAAACTTGTTGGAAGTCGATTTTCTACGCGTCGACTGAATTTAGTCTTTTTTAGAGAGTCATACACTTTCTTATTTTTTCATTTTTTGACGATATGGTCGGAGTTTATGTCAGGAAAGTACTAAACATAGGTATGTGGAAATTACCATACGTACTATGAGAGGAGGATATACATCATGCGGGCATTCCATATGATGATCTGTTCTAGGATTATGAATTGTGTTCGGGAGAATGCTAAGAACTGGAGTAATGGGCTCAACGCATCGGGCTTTCTCACGAACAGGTCCAGAAGCAGAGCTTTACTAAGCATGTTGCTTGCCATTTTTTTACTAGTGATGGTCAATAGCAAATCTGTGCGCGCACAAACGTTTGAATTTAGTGTGCCCATAGAGCAGCCGGTTCTAACGAGTATAGTAGATGTAGTGCTTGACGATGATGGAAATATTTATGGGGTTCAAAGATTTATAAGCCAGATAGTCAAAATGGACTCATCCGGTGAAGAGATTATGAGGATTGGTAGTTTCGGTACGGTAGACGGCGAATTTACGAGGCCCTTCAGTGTGGCAATCGATGGGACGGGGAACATGTATGTAGCAGATACCGGGAATCATCGCATACAGAAGTTTGATTCCAGCGGTAATTTAGTATTCTCATTTGGGGGTTTAGGTTCAGAGGACGGTCAGTTCAATGAACCGGTCGGTATAGCTTTAGACGATTCTGGCAACATATATGTGGCGGACACGACTAACAACCGTATACAAAAGTTTGATTCAAGCGGTAATTTTCTATTCAAGTTCGGAGCACTTGGATCCGGGGACGGCCAGCTTAATTCCCCGAGGGGAATCGCGGTGGACACTGCAGGTAACGTTTACGTTGCTGATAAGAATAATAACCGAATCCAGAAATTTGATTCTAGCGGTAACTTTCTTCTTAAGTTTGGAACACCTGGAGCAGGAAACGGACAGTTCAATTCTCCGATGGATGTAACCCTGGATAGTGGGGGCAACATTTATGTAGCGGACACGGGAAATAACCGAATCCAGAAATTTAATTCTAACGGTAATTTCGTTCTCAAGTTTGGAAGTTTCGGCTTGGTCAATGGCCGCCTTAATGGGCCAACCGGTGTAGCAGTGGATAGCGGAGGCAATATCCTTGTAGCGGATACAAAAAATAACCGTATACAAAAATTTAGTTCGAGCGGTAACTTCATACTCAAGCTTGGCACCTTCGGTAAGGGGAATACTTTGTTTAGATTTCCATCTTCATCATCTGTAGATAGCACAAATAGCGTTTACGTTGTGGATACAAACAATCATCGCATACAGAAGTTTGATTCGTCTGGCAATTTTCTCCTCAAGTTTGGCACTCTTGGCACTGCTAGTGGTCATTTTAATAAGCCGTCCGGTATGGCGTTGGACAATACAGGAAATATCTACGTGGCAGACACAGAAAATCACCGCATACAAAAGTTTGATTCAAGCGGTGGCTTCATGCTTACATTTGGCGGTTTAGGCTCGGGAAATGGGCAATTTGACTCTCCCAATGCAGTTGCGGTGGACGATGGAGGCAACATCTACGTGGCGGACACGGATAATCATCGCGTACAGAAGTTTGATTCGAGCGGTAACTTTCTGTTAAAGTTTGGCACTTTCGGAGGTGCCGCGGGGCGATTTCGCTTTCCTAGTGGTTTAGCGGTGGATTACGAAGGCAACATATATGTAGCGGACACCAACAACCATCGTATCCAGAAATTCGACTCTAACGGCAACTTCCTGCTTCAGTTTGGTACTAGCGGCACGGGTGACGGTCAGTTTAATACCCCGCGTGGGATAGCGGTTGACTATGAGGGCAATATCTACGTCGCAGATACCTTGAACAATCGCATACAGAAATTTGACTCAAACGGCAATTTTCTGCTCAAATTCGGGACTATAGGAGCTGGTGATGGAGAATTCTTTGAACCGCGGGGGATATCGGTGAATGACTCGGGAAATATTTACGTGGCCGACACCGATAACCATCGAGTTCAGGTCTTGTTCATACCGCCTGTTGATACGGATGAAGACGGAGTGCCGGATTCAATGGACAATTGTCCTGACGACCCTAACTCAGGCCAGGCCGACCTGGACGGGGATGGTCAGGGCGATGTGTGCGACGAAGATGATGATAACGATACCGTTTTAGATGTGGATGATAATTGCCCCACGATAGCAAATCCACTGCAGGAGGATATCGACAACGATGGCATCGGTAATGTATGTGACCCGGATTTTGATACGGATAGCGATGGGGTTCCCGATGTAGACGATAACTGTCCTGAAACTCCCAACTCCGGGCAGGAGGATGCCGACAATGACGATATAGGGGATGTCTGTGATGACTGTCCTAATGATGCATCGAATGATATAGACACGGACGGAGTTTGTGGCGACGTGGACAACTGCCCGACTACTGCCAATCCCGGACAGGTGGATACCGACGGTGACGGTATAGGCGATGCCTGCGACCCCACCAATGCCAAGTGCATGGGCTTGCCGGTGACCATTCCGGGCACTTCCGGTAACGACGTGATCAACGGAACAGAAGGGCCCGATGTGATTCATGGCTTTGCCGGTAGGGATACGATAAACGGTCTTGGCGGGGACGACGTAATCTGTGGTGGCCGCGGTGACGACACTATAGATGGTGGAAGCGGAAATGATACGATACTAGGGCAGCTGGGCAGGGACAACCTTAACGGTGGAGATAACGATGACACTCTAAAGGGTGGTAAAAAGGATGATGATTTGGATGGAGGTCCGGGTAATGATACCTGCGACGGGGGACCCCATAAAAATGCTGATACGGCGGCAAACTGCGAGACCATCACCAAAGTACCCTGAAAAAACATAGAAGACTAATAAGATCTAAGCTGGGTTATCGGCAATCGCCGGTAACCCAGCTCCTTAATTCGATTTTAAACCTCACAACCCAATTAATCAGTCTAGACCGGATTTGACCAATTCCATAAGGTCATTCTTTTACGAGGATTTATGTCACACTCTTTGAGAAACTTTAATCCTTAATTATCATCTTAATAGGGAAATTAATGGAAGGAGTATGAAATGTCGGCTAAAACCTTTGTCTACTTTTTCTCATTTCTAATCCTGCTCTTCATGCAAACCTCGGTGCATGCGGAGACCAAGCTGGAGAAAGCAACCTTTGCCGGGGGATGTTTTTGGTGCATGGAGCCGCCTTTTGAGAAGCTGGATGGGGTGATTGAGGTTATTTCGGGCTATACCGGCGGGCATAAGGAAAACCCAAAATATGAAGAGGTCTCTGCCGGAGGAACGGGCCATGTCGAGGCCGTTCAAATCGTTTACGACCCTTCTAAAATAACCTATTCGGACCTGCTCGATGTTTTCTGGAGGCAAATAGACCCGACCGACCCGAACGGCCAATTTGTGGATAGGGGCTCGCAGTATAGAAGTGTAATCTTTTATCATGATGATGAACAAAAACTATTGGCGGAGCAATCAAAACAGGCCTTAGGTAAATCAGAAAGGTATAATAAACCGATCGTAACGGAGATAGTCGAAGCATCGGTTTTTTATAAAGCGGAAGACTATCATCAGGATTATTACAAGAAGAACCCTATAAGATATAGGTATTATAGATATTATTCGGGACGAGATCAGTACCTAAAAAAAATATGGGGGGATAAAATGGAAACCACATCAAAAAGTAGCAAAAAGAAGTACAGCAAGCCTTCAAAAGACGAGCTAAAGAAGAAATTAACACCGCTACAGTACCAGGTCACGCAGGAAGAGGGTACGGAGAGGCCTTTCAGCAATGAGTATTGGAATAACAAAAAGGAAGGAATCTACGTGGACATTGTCTCCGGCGAACCCCTTTTCAGCTCGTTGGATAAATATGATTCGGGAACGGGCTGGCCAAGCTTCACCCAGCCGCTCGAGCCGGAAAATGTCGTAGAGAGAGAGGACAGAAGCTTATTCATGACAAGAACAGAGGTGAGAAGCAGGCACGCCGATTCCCATTTAGGACACGTTTTCGACGACGGGCCTGAGCCTACCGGGCTTCGTTATTGCATAAACTCCGCCTCTCTTCGCTTTATTCCCAAAGAGGACCTGGAGAAGGAGGGCTACGGGGAGTACAAGAAGCTTTTTGAGAAATAGGAATTTTCTATGTGTGTATTTAAATGCAACAGGGCAAGAATTATCTGAAAATGTCATAATTATAGATCTTATTATGATGTCCGATGAACTGAAACTCTGCCTGATTTGATCCAACAAACTTGAACACAATTCGCTAATGAATGTCCAGACGAAAACCCGGACATCATGCTTAGGTGGATGCAACTTTTCTGTCCTGAGGATCGGATTGAAGGGATTTTGTTTAAAAAGGTCCGTTTTCTTAGCTGCTTTAAGCTGAATCTTTCTAGGTAGCTTTTGAAACAGCCGATCAAAAGTTTTCGTAGTTGAAATCTCAATCATTCATTTTTTCGGGATTAGTTCGTGAAGTGACTTCCGTCTGGTGACCCGGCCTGTGCGATGGTCTTTCTCTGATTCATCTAATAAATCTAAGAACTCCTGGCGATAAAGCCCTGCTGCATCACAAAGGGTCTCCAGGGTATCTCGGCTGATTTTAAGGTATATATAGTCGGCATCTTGCTTCGTTTTCTTAGCTAAGACTTTTGCTCTCATGATACATTTATATTAGGACTAGCACTTTTATTTGTCAAACCGAATCCGACTGAACATTGAGTGTGTCATTCTGAGCACATTCACTTCATTCAGTGCAGGCTGAGCGAAGAATCTCTATTCTGTTTGGATGCTTCCCAGAGTTTACACTAGGTTTATCGAAATTGCTTAGGACGAGCTATGAGTATGGTGAAGGATTCAGCGTAGCCTATAGATACATATTAGTCGGATTTGGTACCAGTATTCGGCAGTCTCAGCCATAACTGAAATCGTATCGGTTATACAGTTTATAAAGTAGTCAAAATGCAGAAACCTTTTTGAAATCAGGCTGTATTTTGTGATATTTTATGCATGAAACCAGTTCAAAGACCTGCAGAAAAAAGATTACTAAGAGTCTTGAATAAATGTAATGGTATGATTCCTCAAAACATAAAGAAGAAGCATGTTATAAAAGCAATAGAAGAAGTTAAGAGAGTTGGTATTTCTAAAGAAGGTGTTGCTTTGGTTGGAATTTATAATATCGAAGCAACGTAAAAAATTATACTAGTATTCGAATCGCAGATAACAGAGCGTATACGTTTCGGACTAACGCTCTCAACCTTAGGTATATTGCTTTCTTCAATCTCAACGTAGTAGATGCTAAGAATGTTAAGTATACTGTGTAAGCCCCAGCTTTCCGTAATTGAATGGAGTCTTTCACTCTTCTTCTCCTTGAGAACCCCTAGTCTCCAATGTATATTTAAAAGCCGCTAAATCAGAAAAACTTCCCAGGAGGACCACTAAGAAATTGGAATCATTACCCGGTGGAATTCTAACCATTGTCACGTTCTTTCCCCTAGTTGGGATACTTCTAGTGGTAGCATTGTCCTTGGTATACAAAGATTCCGAAGAACCTATGAAAATAGGCGCGCTTGTGGTCAGTATCATCGAGTTCTTGATATCTATACCTTTATTCACTAACTTCAAGCTCGGATACGCCGGAATGCAATTTGAGGTCAAAGCTCCCTGGATAGAGAGCCTGGGGGTGAGCTATCACCTGGGAATAGACGGCATAAGCCTATTCCTCGTCCTCCTCACCACTTTCATCATGCCCATAACCATCCTCAGCGCCTGGAACGCCATTCATAGGGGGATGAGGGAGTTCCTCATTCTCATGCTGGTATTGGAGACGGCGCTTATCGGCACTTTCCTGGCCCTAGATATGATTCTCTTCTTCATATTCTGGGAAGCGGTGCTGATACCGATGTATTTCCTCATCGGAATCTGGGGGGCAGACCGCAGGATCTACGCCGCCATAAAATTCTTCATCTATACCGCTTTCGGCAGCGCCCTGATGCTTATTGCCATTTTTTATCTCTACATTCTCCACCTCGACCAGTTCGGGGTTTCTTCCATGGACGTAATGGATTTCTACAAGCTGAACATCCCTTATTTGGGTATATTCAGTCCTCAGGGTTTGGCCTTTTTAGCGTTCTTCCTAGCTTTTGCCATAAAGGTGCCCATGTTTCCGCTCCATACCTGGCTTCCCGATGCCCACGTCGAAGCCCCCACTGCGGGAAGCGTAATACTGGCCGGAATTCTCCTTAAAATGGGTACCTACGGTTTCCTCCGTTTCCTGCTGCCTCTTTTTCCGGAGGCCACGCTGGACTTACTTCCCATTTTAAGTGTGATAGCAATCATAGGGGTCATTTATGGGGCGATGGTTGCCTTTGCCCAGTCCGACCTGAAGAAGCTCGTGGCTTATTCCAGCGTAAGCCACCTCGGGCTGGTTATGCTTGGGATATTTGTCCTCAACATTCAAGGCATACAGGGCGGAATATACCAAATGCTCAACCACGGTATTTCTACCGGCGCCCTCTTCCTGATAGTAGGGATGATTTACGAAAGGAGGCATACGAAGCTCATGGCCGAGTTTGGCGGGATTTCAAAGGTCATGCCCATATTTGCGGCTTTTTTTATGCTGGCCACCCTCTCTTCTATCGGCCTTCCCCTTCTGAACGGCTTCGTGGGCGAGTTCCTGATTTTGTTGGGCGTGTTTAGGTCGAGTTATATCTATTCAGCCCTCGGTGCCACCGGTTTGATACTAGGTGCGGTTTATATGCTCTGGGCCTATCAAAGAGTGATGTTTGGGCCGCTGGATAAGCCGGAAAACAAGGTTTTAAGAGACCTCAGCGTTAGAGAAATCATGGTTCTCCTTCCCCTAGCGGTCATGTTTTTCGTAATGGGTATTTATCCAAAGCCTTTCCTCTCGCGGATGGAGCCGACGGTCAGCGAGCTAATAAAATCAAAATTTGAAGAGCGGATAGCGGCTAGAGATCACCCAGCCGAGCTTTTGGACAAGAATGTAGCGTACCCCGGTAAAGCAAGGCTTTTGGATAAATAAAACGCCCTTGAACATCTAATACTTCTTTTTAAGTTTGCTGCGTTATTGACATCCAAATCAATATATCTGTGAATGATATATAAATCCTTGTCGATTATACTTGTCAAAAATAATGGATTTCATCGTTGACGAAAGAAGGCGGCTTGTCATGAGATAACTCGGTTCTTGTCGGTTGTAGAAATTAAACGATGGAGCAATCTATTCAGGTTCATCAGCGTTGCTTAAGCCTTAGTTCATACTGATTAAGACCGAAGGGTAGAAGGATGATTTGAAGCTGGCGGTGTTCGCCCTTCGACCGCTTCATCCTCCGTCTCCGCTCAAGATGAAGGGCGTGGTGTTACTGAAAGTTCTAGACCTGTCTTCATGGTGAGCCCTTCGGTAAACTAAGGACGAACGGGTCTATTTATTCAAGTTTTCCCCATCCCGCCATCACCAAGCCAGCCGTCTGCAGGCATTACCTGTTTATGATCCAGCCTTGACAGAGGACAAAGAAAGTAATACACTGAAATAAGTGAGTGAATATTCACTTATTATTAGACTTAAATAAAGACGAGGAGAACACGGACATGATAGTCGGACGAGAAAATAGGAAAGGGGCAGGTAATCAGGTAGCCCGATTCCGCAAACACCCTAAAAGGATGCAGAAAAGCGGGGGCTTTCTAGTCAACGACATACATTCAAAGCTAAACCCGGTCTTAGTGAGCCGGATTGTACCAGTGGACTCGGCGGAAGCCATTCAGAGTATCGTAAGAGAGGCCAGGCAAGGAGGTAAAACCATTTCTATCTCCGGCGGAAGACATGCAATGGGAGGACAGCAGTTCGGAACCGATACCGTGCTCATAGATACCACAAAGCTTAATCGGGTATTAGATTTTGATTCCAAAGAAGGTATTTTGGAAGTGGAAGCCGGAATCAAGTGGCCCGAATTGATTGAATATTTGCATAAAGCTCGGGAGGGCCGGTTGACAAAGTGGGGTATTACTCAGAAGCAGACGGGTGCAGATCGTCTGAGCATAGGTGGGGCTATAGGCGCAAACATTCATGGCCGGGGTTTATGCTTCAAGCCTATAATACAGGATGTGGAGTCACTCGTTCTTATCGATGAAAATTCTAAGCTCCACCTATGCAGTCGCACGCAAAACCCTGAACTCTTTAGGCTCGTGGTCGGTGGTTATGGCCTATTTGGAATAATCTATTCGGTAAGACTCCGACTCACGCCTCGCCGAAAGCTCAGGAGAGTGGTCGAGGTTATCGATATTAAAGAACTTATTCCGTCGTTCGAGCATCGCATCGAGGAGGGCTTTTTGTATGGGGATTTCCAGTACAATACCGACTCTGATTCCGACTGCTTTCTGAGTAAGGGCGTTTTCTCATGCTATGAGCCGGTGTCGGAGGATACTCTAATTGCGGAAGGGCAGAGGTCTCTTTCCGCCGAAGACTGGAAGAGGCTTATCCACTTGGCGCACACGAACAAAAAAAAGGCGTTTGAACTTTACTCCGCCCATTATCTCTCTACTTCCGGTCAAATATACTGGTCTGACACCCATCAGTTAAGCACGTACATAGATGATTATCACCGGCTTTTGGACAGGCAGTTGGGCTCCAAGGATAGGGCAACGGAGATGATTACCGAAATCTATGTGCCCAGGAATGCCCTGGTCAGCTTCATGGAGGACGTTCGTAATGACTTCCTAGAAAATAATGTTGACCTAGTCTATGGGACTATACGTCTTATCGAAAAGGACGAAGAGAGTTTTCTAGCCTGGGCAAAGGAGTCTTATGCCTGTGTGATATTCAATTTACATGTCATACATAATGCACCGGGGCTGGAAAGGGCGGCTAACGATTTCCGCCGTCTGATAGACCGGGGAATACAGTATGGAGGAAGCTATTATTTAACCTACCACAAGTACGCCACTCTCCGGCAGGTGCTGTCCTGCTATCCCAACTTTCCTGAGTTCCTAAAGCTAAAGAAGAAATATGACCCGGAAGAGAGATTTCAGAGCGATTGGTATCGGCATTACCGTAAGATGTTCGCCGATTTGATGTAACGACATGTTCGTTGATGGCTAGACATTTAATTCAACCTTATCCAGGATCTCCTTGATGACATCCATGGGCTTCATTCCCTCGGCTTCAGCACGGAAATTGAGGACAATCCGGTGCTTCAGGACCGAAGGCGCAAGGAATTTTACGTCCTCGGTACTTGGTGTATAGCGGCCGTCAAGCACCGCCCTTGCTTTGCTTCCCAGGATCAAGAATTGTGAAGCCCTGGGGCCGACCCCCCAAGAGACCCACTTCTTGATGAATTCAGGACTGTCCGGTTCGCTGGGCCGGGTAGCCCGGGCTAACTTCACTGCATAGGCGGCAACGTGCTCGGATACCGGAACCCGGTGAACCAGGTCCTGGTATTCAAAAATCATGGAAGCATCGAGTACCTTCCTAAGCTCGGGCCTGTATGCCCCGATCGTAGTTCTTACGATCTCTACCTCTTCATTCATCGTGGGATAGTCGACGTCTATTTGGAACATGAAGCGGTCAAGCTCCGCTTCCGGAAGGGGATAGGTGCCTTCCTGTTCGATGGGGTTTTGAGTGGCAAAAACCAAGAAGGGAGGCTCGAGCCGGTAGGTTTCACCGCCCACGGTTACTTTTCTTTCCTGCATGGCTTGGAGGAGGGCCGCTTGGGTTTTAGGTGAGGCCCTGTTTATTTCGTCGGCCAGGAGTATGTTGCAAAAGATCGGACCGTGGATGAATTTGAAAAACCTCTTTCCGGTGGATGTGTCGTGTTCTAGAACTTCAGAGCCGGTAATATCCGAAGGCATCAGGTCGGGTGTGAACTGGATTCTGTTAAATCTTAAATTGAGAACGTCGGACAAAGTGCTGACGAGCAAGGTTTTTGCCAGCCCCGGGACTCCGACAAAAAGCGAATGTCCCGATGACATCAGGGATATAAGCAGATGTTCTATGACATTTTTCTGGCCGACTATTACTTTGCTGATTTCCTGGAGAATATCCTTTCTAACCCTGGCCAGTTGGGTTACCTTCTCTACATCCCTTTCGCTTCCATGTTCGTATGCGGTCATTTATTTCCTCGCTCTAATTCTTATCTACGCACCTACAGTCTTTGAGGGAATGAGACGGTGTATGATGCATGATACAGGATACATGATGCAGGATTGTGAAAAGCTTCTTTTACGTCGTGCATCATGCATCTTGTATCGTTTGACCGAGCTCACGACCAGGTATTGTATCACGCATCTGGTTTGTTTTCATTCGCCTTCATTCGTGTCTATTCGTGGCTCATCTTTAAGAAGTGTTGCCAGTATATCTTTCTCACGCTCTTCCAGGTCGGTTAATCCCAGCTTGTTGTAGACGGTGGCTAGGGCTATGTGAATTTCCGGATTGAAGGGATTTATGGCTATAGCCTCCCGGTAGGCTTTTTCGGCCTCGTTTAATTTTCCTTTATTCATGTATATCCTACCGAGGTTGACGTGGGTATCCACATATTCCGGATATAGCTCGAGCGATGCCGCCAGCCTCTTTTTTGCTTCATCATATTCGCCTTGGGAGATTTGGGCTGAAGCCAGGCGATTTATGATGATTGGAGAGTCTTTGTCGAAGTGGAGTGCTTTTTCATATTCATAGGCGGCGGCTTTAACCCTTCCTCGGATACCGAGAAGGTCGCCCAACCGGGTGTATTCCCTGGCCCGGGCATCGTCCAGGTCAACTAAATCTTCACTCTGGTCCTGGGGTCTCATCTTTTCCTGCTTGAACCTCAATTCTTTGACTTTTAGGCCAGGGATTCTCACGTTAAGGTTCTTTTCCCTAAGGTCTTCTACCCATAAACCATAAAAATCGTCAAAACTCATGTTTGTCACTTCCTTTATGGCTAGCTCAAGATCCTCCCTTTCTCTGATTACATCCAGTAAATCGACGAGCGACTGGCTGCCCCATTTTCTGACTAAAAAATCGACTACCGTTCCGACCTGGGCAAATGCCAGTTGGGCTTGGTAAGCGCTGTCCAGTTTTCCCAGGGAGGGATGCATTTTCTCGATCGGTACGAGACTGTCTTCCTTAACCGCGGTGGCCAAAAGCGTCTCGTAAAATGGGTTTATTACCTTCCTCTTTTTCTCTTTCCATCTTCTTTCCTGAAACTTGGCGATCCCCTCGTGGAGCCACACCGGAACGGTGTTGCCGCTTTTTAAAAAGATGAGATAGTGGGTGTATTCGTGCGCTAAGGTGTCGAACCATGAATACCCTTGCGGCAGCAGTCTGGGGGAAAGTATCATGATACGGTTGAACTTGCAGATTCCTACAACGCCCGTTGTTTTTATATCCTTCTCAGAGAGGGTAGAGGCGAGCGTAAAGCTCTTGAGGTCGGGATATATCTCAACGATTACTGGCTCCGGGGGATATGCTTCCAAGTCCAGTCCTATTTCGTAGTAAGCCTTGTTTAGCACGTCTTCAGCGTAGCTTAAGAGTATGGAATCTTTTGCGTGGCCGTATCGTAATACGAAACGCTCGGTTCTTACCTCCTTAAATGTTCCTCCCACCTCTGACACCCTGGATATGTAATCCAAGAAATTGCCGATTTCCTTCCCTTTAGGGTTTTGCGAATACGCCTCCTCGGCAAATTTCTTTGCTTGAGTATAATTGCCCTTAAAAAACTCGACCTGAGACTTCAAGAAATAGGCACTGGCTTTATCTTCGTTATTTTTAGCCAGATCCAATGCGCTATCGGCTGACTTGGATGCTTCTCCTATCTGCCATCGGGATAGGTGGGTTTCACCTCTTTCCAAGTGTGCCGAGAAATCCGGTTCTTCAGCCGGGGCGGAAATAATGCTCAGAAAAAAAGCAAGGATGACTAAGCTTCTCACTTGATGATCCTTTCGTAATATTTCTTGTTGAGTTCGCTGTATCCGTCGGGCGACCCTCCTTTCAGGGCCTTCATAAGGTTCTCCTTAAATTCCTTTCCCCTCTCCGACTCTCCGGGGGCCGGGATCTCTACATAACCGGTGTCGATCCCTCGTGGGCCCTCTCTTGGCTGATTGCCGCCCAGGACAAAGGGAACAGGGGGTCCCATGCCTCTTGCGCTCAACTGGTATTTCTTGAGTAGTTGACCTGCCTCCTCCTTGGCCTTCTTCAGGGATTTAATGGCTTCTTCCTGGTTTGAGATGGCTTTTGATACCTCTTTGCTTTTAAGGCTTTTTGATGCACCGCCCATGAACCCCTTAGACTCAGACAGGTTCTCACCTATTCCTGGAGAAAGGGGGAGGTCATCTTGGTATTGGACTAGGGTATCTTCAAGGTCTCTTGTTTCTGCCTGGATCTTATCCTGTCTCTCGGCGACCTGGTATGATTGTACATCTTTAGCCCCGCCTTTTAAGAATTGCTCGATATCCTCCCGGATCCCTTTGGCCATCTCTTCTGCTCTCTCTATCTCTCCATGGCTTTCTGCCGTTTTCCCGAATAGTTTGATGAGATTGTTAAGACCGCTGGTTTCTGCTTCCAGTTCCTGGGCATTTTTAAGTGCTTCCTCCAGTTCTAGAGCAAGAAGCCAACGCTCTAGCTCGTCCGTCTTGCGAAGAGCCTGGTCGATAGGATTAAAGCCCTTGATAACCTCACTTTCCGGTTCACCGGCATAGGGTTTATCCCTGGCCTGCATAAGCCTACTCTTCAACTGTTCCACTTTTTTCCGCTCTCTTTCCGCAAATTCGAGCAGGCTTTCATTTTTTGGGGGGGATTTTAGCAGTGATTCCTTGAGGGTCTCGGTTCTTTGTTTGAGCGCAGTCTGTTCCTTCTCGATGCCCTCGATTCGGGCTATCAACTCGTTTAACTTGGCTAACTCTTTTGATAATGAAGCCGTGCTGAAAGACTGAAAGCCGCTTTCCAAGGAGGCAATCATGCTTTCTAGGCTGTCCTTGATACCGGAGAGCAATTCCAGGGCCTCTTCAATTTTCCCCTCCTGTGCCAGCCTGCTAATTTCGTCTAGCCTATCCTGCAAATCAAGGGACTCAAAGGCATCGGGATTGAGAAATCCTTCGTAGATATCTGCGCTTATAGAGCTCAACTTCTCTGCTAACTGAGAGACCAGGCTTCTTAGTTCTTCTATCTTTCCCTCTATCTCTCCCATCATTGCCTCGTCCCCGGTTTGTCTTAGTTTTTCCAAAAGCGCGGAGAGCTGATTATACTTGTCGAGCGTTTCTTTTCCGTATACCAAGGATTCTTCTAATCGTTCGCCTTTGAGCATAGAGTCTAAGAATATTATGTCGTCCTCAAACTCATTAATTTCTCTGGTTATAAGGCCGTCAAGCCGGAGTAAATCACCTGCGGATAAGGAGGAAAGCAGATTACGGCGCTCTTGCAGTAACTCCTCGATTCTAATCCTCATGTTAGAGAGCCCGAGATAAAACGTATAATCTGAAAATTGGTCATCCTGCATTTTGCCGAGAAGATTATTCAAGGAACTCAAGGCATCCTCAATCTTACCGGCTATGCCTTCCTGGTCTTTTTTTATCCTATCGAGCTCGGTGCGGGGTTCGGTCTCCCCTCGGTTAGCTGCGTTCTCTGAAAGCGCAGCTTTTAATCTCGAGCTTTCGATTTCATCCGCGAGTACATGAAGGAGTTTATCCATGACTTCTTCGGCCTGCGCTAATATATCTTGATGCTTTTTTCGAGAGTTTTTTATCTGAACTCTGATTGTGTTTGAAACACCTACCTTGGGCCCGGACACTGTGTCGTTATCATAGGCTTTTATCTTTGCCTGGATAATTTCGTCGGGTTCGGATTCGACCAGGCTTAAGTCCCAGACAAATTTTCCCTCGGCTGTCTGTGGTTCTTCTTTTTCCTGCCGTATCAATTTGCTCGACTCGCCGTTCTTGCCCTGCCAGGATAGAACCAGTTTAGTGAGTCCGAAATCATCCTGGGCCGTGTAGTAAAGCTCAAGCTTGTCCTTCTCGCCCGTTTCCATAATCTCTCCGGCCGGGGTATTAACGGTTATTTGGGGAAGGTTATCTTCCTCGGAGGTGATTTTAAAGGACTTCGACCTGAATTTCCCATCTTCATCTTCGATGAAAAAACTGCCGCTTGAAACTACCGTGAACTCGGCTTTGATTCTCCCATCTTCGAGATTTACGGGGATAACATTGCCTTGCTCCAAGAATAATCTTCCTTTGTGGAATTGGTTAATCGCTTCGGCCAAGAAGGTGACATGGGTTCCTTTTAAGGCCCTTACGTCTCCGTTGCTCCCTCGCACCTCTTTGGCCGGAATCTTTGTATAGTCAGGATATTGATACTGTATGGTAATATCGGCGAGGTCTAGCAGTGCTGGCTCTGAGGAGGGCAGGATTTGGGTGCTAAACAAGAAGGTTCGAAAATCCCTTGGAGCGAATACCAGTACGGCTAAAAGAAGTATGGAAACGGCTAGAAGAGGGTTCTTGTATTTGATGCTCTTCCTTTCAGGAATGACCGGGGACAGGTCCAATGAGCCGAGTTTGTGGGCAACTTTATCCAAATGAGCTTTGACCAGGGAACTAGAGATGCCCAGTTCTATATCATTTTTCTTAAGGTCTGATGACAGGAGGACGGCGCTTAAGACTTCTTCTCCTAAACCTGGTAACAGCTTTTCTAGCTCTAGGGCTATTCCTGATTTTCGTTCGTTCTTTAACAGTGCCGGGAGTAGAAACCTGCAGAATCCGAAGCATAAGCCGGTTATGGCTATGAGCTTTAGAGCGCTAAAATAGATAGGGTTCGGATAAACGTAGGAAAGAATAGAGACAGCCCCCAGGATAACCAGGGAAACTAATAAAAACTCTACTCCTCCATTTTCGATTAGAATCCTTTTGCGTTTTCTTCGAAGGTCGACGAACACCTGTTCGAGAATCTCTTCAGGACTGATATACATCGAATAAATAGTACCGTAGAGTTAAAGAAATGGAAGCTTATTCGTGACATTTATAAGCCATATGCTATCCTTAATACTTAAATTAAGTTCGATCTCTTAATCCGAGCAAGAATAACTGTGGGATACAAGACCCTTCTTACAAAGAGAATAGATTTCGCTGCATCTCATCGTTATTGGAATCCCAAGTGGAGCGATGAAAAGAACAAGGCTGTTTTCGGCAAATGCACCAGCCCGTACGGTCATGGCCACAATTACGTCCTAGAGGTTACCATAGAGGGTGATGTTGACCCGGATACCGGAATGATAATTAACCTTTATGATTTGAAGCCCATGATTAATGATGTCTTGAAGGATTTTGACCACAAATATCTGAATGAGGATAATCCACACTTTAAGGACTTAATTCCTACTACCGAGAATATAGCTCGGGTGCTTTGGGATTCCATGGAAAAGAAGCTCGAAGAAAAAACCGACTGCCGGCTCTATCGAATAAGGCTCTATGAGACGCCTGATCTTTATGTGGATTACCGGAGGGAGCGATGATGATAAGAGAGATATGCACGTTGGCTAAGATCTATCATTTCTCCTCCGCTCACCGGCTCCATTCGGCCAAATTCTCCGAGGAGGAAAATCGCCGTATTTTCGGAAAATGCAATAATCCCAGGGGGCACGGACACGATTACTATGTGGAGGTAAAGGTTTCCGGAAGAATAGACCCGGAAACGGGGATGATAATAAACCTTTCCGAGTTAGATGGACTCATGAAGGATATAATAGAGGAGCTGGACCATACCCGGCTTGACGTCGAAGTACCTTATTTCAGGGAGTTCCAACCTTCTGGGGAAAACATAGTAAAATACATCTGGCTCAAGCTTCAGCCCAGGTTGAAAGAGGCCAAACTCCGTCATCTGAAGCTCTGGGAGACACCGGATAACTACTTTGAGTATTTCGAGGAGGAAGAATAGCAGTATGAGCATCGAGAGTGCAGTAAAGGAAATTCTTACCGCGATCGGGGAGGACCCGGATCGACAGGGACTGAAGGATACACCTGGACGGATTTCCAGGATGTATAAGGAATTAACATCGGGTTATAGGCTATCACCAAGGGAATTGGTGAACGGTGCGATTTTTGATGAAAAGTATGATGAAATGGTGATAGTGAGGGACATAGAGTTCTATAGTCTGTGTGAACATCATTTGTTGCCATTTTTCGGAAAATGCCACGTGGCCTATGTCCCTAACGGAAAAATCATCGGGCTTAGCAAAATCCCCCGTATAGTGGAGGTATTTTCCCGAAGGCTTCAGGTTCAGGAAAGGATGACCGTCCAGATTGCCGATTTTCTGAGCGATATATTGAACCCGGAGGGCATCGGCGTGGTTGCAGAGGCTTATCATCTCTGCATGGCCATGAGGGGCGTTAAAAAGGCAGAGGCGAACATGCTGACAAGCTCGATGAGAGGGGTTTTCAAAGAGGATGAAAGGACTAGGTCGGAGTTTCTGAGGCTGATAGGCAAGCAGGTATGAGCGGGGAGTTGGTAGTTGTCACTGGCGCTGGGAAGGGAATAGGCAGGGAAGTCGCTCTGGAGTTTGCCCGGGAAGGAGCCATCCTTGCCATTTGCGCCAGAACTAACGAGGGGTTAAAGACAGTAAAAAGGGAAATAGAAGAGAATGGGGGCAGGGTATATGCCTCCGTTTGCGACGTCGGGGATGAAGCTCAGGTTGGTGGGTTTATAAAAGGTCTTTCCGAGGTTAGCGGGAAGATAAACGTGCTGGTAAACAATGCCGGGGTAGCCTTCCTTGGTCCCGTTTCCGACTTTGAGACATCTAAGTGGGAAGAGACACTTAGAGTCAATCTAACCGGGGCTTTCCTTGTTACCAAACATTCTCTTAGATTAATGGGGAAGGGAAGTCATATATTCAATATCTCTTCAATTGCCTCTAAGACTGGTTTTCCTAATTGGTCTGCCTATTGTGCCTCAAAGTTTGGTCTTCTGGGTTTTACCAATTCACTCAGGGAAGAGCTTAGGGATATGGGAATCAAGGTCACTGCCGTATTGCCCGGTCCAACTGATACACCGCTCTGGGACGGTCTTCCGGGGGATTGGGACAGGAAAAAGATGATTGACGCCAAGGACGTAGCAAAAATGATAGTGAATATATACAAGCAGCCAAAAGAGACGCTTACCGAGGAGGTGGTCATCTTGCCGTCGTCCGGGATATTTTGAAAAGACCAGCCACAGAGAGCACAGAGAAAAGAGATTGTTAACAGATTAGCTTGTTACGGGTTTGTGGGTTAAAAAACAACTTGAAAACAAGCTAACACGCAAACACGATAACGGACGAAACTCGGTGTCCTCTGTGGCGGAAACTAAAAAGGAAGTGGATATGAACGAGGTAGATGAAAAAAAGCAAATCGTAAGCCCAACCGTTACCCACATGAAAAGAATTCCACCGGGTCAGGTTATAACCCACAAATTCCCGGTTTATGACATAGCGCCAAGGCCGGTGTTTAATCAAGAGAAGTGGCGTTTCGTGGTTGGCGGTGAAGTTAAGCAGCAAAGAACGCTCACCTGGGCTGAATTCCTGAGCCTTCCCAAAGTGGAGGTGCTTGCTGATTTTCACTGTGTAACTAGGTGGTCTAAGCAGAATATGCTGTGGGAGGGTGTAAGCACCAAAACCATCTACGACCTGGTCGAGCCTAATCCCCAAGCTAAATACCTCATGATTCACTGCATGGAGGGTTACACGGCTAATCTACCCTTGGAGGACTTTTTGAGGGAAGATTGTCTTTTCGCATACAATCTAAACGGCAAGCCGCTCGAGCCTGAACACGGCTTTCCGCTCAGGCTGGTTATCCCCCAGCTTTACGCCTGGAAAAGCGCCAAATATGTGTGTGGAGTGGAATTCATGCTGGAAGATAAACCGGGCTACTGGGAGTTAAGGGGTTATCACATTCATGGCGACCCCTGGCTAGAGGAGAGATTCTGGGAGGAGGACATGA
Organism: Thermodesulfobacteriota bacterium; assembly: GCA_035559815.1. NCBI lineage: Bacteria > Pseudomonadati > Thermodesulfobacteriota > Thermodesulfobacteriota bacterium. The sequence continues at coordinate 30,217 of DATMAT010000038.1, read as the reverse complement.
AGGCCTGGGAGATAAGAAGGAAGGCTAAAGAGAATAAGTGATATTCATGTCAGAAGGGATTTTTCTACCGGCTCTTCACTCTTTTTTATCCCATTCTCTCTCACCCCTCCCTTAATCAGTTAATCCCCAAAGTAACTAAGACTACTTGAAAAGTAATCATTCGCCCCTTACCGTAAAGCTAATTGTCAATTGGACCAGATTCTTAGGGTTGACGCCCTCAGAATGACAATTCAAATGGGGGGGGTGAACGGTTACCTTGAAAAAAGCAAGAGAAGATAAACCGTTAGTAAGCATCCACAGGAACTCATTGTGGGATAACCGCAGGGAATTCCTCTAGGGGATTACTTCCTCTGGCAATCTTAATTTGAGAATCTGAACCAGTTTAAACTGCTCCTGAGGGGTGAGTATTTGGATATTGCCATCAATAAAGTCAAGGGTTTCCTGGTTAAAATCCCATCCCGACTGGTTGCTTTGTGAAATGGCTGAAAGGTAGCGCTGGAGTGTAGGGTTGTTTTGTCCAGGGGTGTCGGTATCGGCTATACCCCCGAGTTCGTTGATAAAGCGAAAACCATCCTCAAAACTGGGAAGTTCTCCAAATGGAGATACTGCATCTGGAAGTACGACTGGAGGAGAGTGCGTCTGAGGAGCTTCATCAAGACCTAAGTTTGGGAATCCTCTTTTTCCTGAGTTCAGCATCCCCAATAGCGCTGAATTCTGAAAATCCACAGTGAAAGTATTTGTGGAAACAACCTGTGGATCAATAAGCAACTGTTGAGCCCAAACCAGTGTCGCTGCTGCCGCTGCCACTATCTCTTCTGGTATCCCGGATGAAACAACTCCTTGATGCAATGCCTCATGAGCCATAATGGATGAGAGTACCTGGAAAGGCTCCCCCATAAGGGCATCATTAAAAATGATGGTGGAACCACCCGGGGTGTTAGGAAAGGCTAGGGCTAGAACTGGGGGAAAGACCTCTAAAGGAGACGGCAGATTCACTTTGCCAAGGTCAAAGTCCACTAACGCATAAGGAATGCCTCTCCTATTCTCTCCATTTATAACTGCGTCAATAGCTGCGGAGAAAGCCGTTCCTGCCAAGGAGAGCAGTGCGGCTCGAAGATTAGCATTAGGTATAGTTTCTATAACCTCCGGGCTGTTAAAGAGTTCTAACAGTTCCTGCAATTCCTCTTCGCTTATCAACCCTAAGTCTACTTTCCGCTGCATGAATTCCGAAAAGCCTTCAAATACCTCTTCATCTATCAGGGGGGTGGGAATAATGTCAGGCATTCCATCAGGATAAGCTAGTTGCAAAAAAAGGTTGATGTCAGTCGGAGAAAAGGGCTTTATTGCCAGGGTTGCTTCTTCGGGGCTTGTCGGTAGTGATAGGGTTATTTCACCAGCTTCTATGGGATTACCGTTTATTGTCAATGCACCATCAGTGACAGAGAAAATCCCCCCATCTCCCACAAGTCCGTCAACTGTCAATTCTAACGTGTTGTTATCAACCTGCCTGGTTGTTGCTTTTACTGTATTAGCTATCACCTCAGTGACATTGGTTTGCTTTATATCAAGCTCACTGAAAACTGTTTGGTCAGTAACGGGGTCTCTAAGGGCGCTCTTTACTGTTAGACCGCTGGCATCCAAAACCTGAACTTCGCCGTTGAAGCTTATCCTGAGTACTGATTTGTTCTGTGGGTTTCCCTCCTCGTCAACAATCTGTGTGGTTGTTGCTTCCGTGACCGCCAAATCCAGAGTATCGCTGCTGCCGTCTCCATCATTATCACATGAGACAAAATATACAGATACTATTAGAGTAAATATAAGAATGGTTAGATAATATGGGATTATTAGTATCTTACTAAGTCGTCTAACTTTGATCATGATTTCTTCCTCCTTTAAGAAAGAAATTTAAAACTTCGCACCATTTTATCATTTTAGCATTGGGATTCAAGTTAAACTCATTTTATGCATGAATCTTTTCTATCCTCATTGTCTTTCCTAGCCTCATATTTACTGAATATACAAATGCTTGACATGGAATGAGCGGCGGTTATATAATTTGCCTAACTATCTTAAATTACATTATTTAATAGACATACTATATGTATATGAATAGCATTTTTCTGCCTCCCCAAATTTTTCATGTAAAAAATAACTAAATAACTAAGGAGGGTAGATCATGAGGTGGATGATAGGTGTTTTAGCAGTTGTTGCAATGGTTTTTTTGTTTACTTCCGGGGATGTCTTGGCTTGTAAGGGAAGTGAGGTCCTTTATGAAGATAACTTTGCTACTATGGACCCAGCATGGGGTGAACCAAGCAATAAGCAGAGTGTAAAAGATGGAAAGCTTGTCATTCAACCCGAGGCGGATAAGTTATGGAGTGCAATAAACCAGGCTAATATCTTCGAGGACATGGATGCCTGCATAAATGTGACCATAGCCAAGAGCGACGACGTAAGTTGGGGAGGTGGTCTTATCTTTTGGGCCAAGGGATACGATGATTATTATTACTTGCTTATAAATGGCGACGGCTGGTATGCAGTCAGACGCTGGACAAACGGGCGAGCCCTGGACCCGGTGCCGTGGCGCCAGAATGCCGCTCTAAAAAAGGGCGTGGGCCAGACCAATCAACTCCGCGTTGTGACCAAGGGGAATGAAGCTACAGTTTATATAAACGACACTCAGGTAGTTAGCTTCAAAGGCCAACCACCCCAGGGTGGTGGATTTATCGGGGTAATTGGCAACGCCCCGTCAGTCTGGGAATTTTCCGAGTTGAAGGTAACAAAGCCAGATGCGGCTGCCACGGGTTCCGGTGCTTCTCCCGGCTCGGGCAGCTACCCAGGCCAATAGAATTAAGGGGAAGAATCGAGACCAAAACTCTCATATTTCTTAGTATTAGTGATGAGTAATACACTTGTTTAAAGGAGGTATGTTATGAAAACTAAAATTGTTCTAGTCGTGCTGGTTGGTCTAACCGTTTTATCTTTAGCCAAAAACGTTTTAGCCTGTAAGGGTAGTGAAGTTTTTTACGAGGATAATTTTACGTCTCTGGACCCGGCCTGGGGTGAGGCAAATGCAAACTTGAACGTAGCCAATGGAAAACTGGTCATTCAGCCAGACGTGAATACCAGTTATCCCATTATTAACCAAGCCAACATTTTTGAGGACATGGATGCTTGTGTTAATGTAAGTCTTACCAAGAGCGACGACCCAAACTATGGCGGCGGGCTCATATTCTGGGCGAAGGGCTACGATGATTACTATTACCTCTTGGTTACCGGTGACGGTTGGTATACAGTCAAACGTTGGACAAATAAGCGTGTTTTAGAACCGGTATCGTGGCGTCAGAATAGCGCACTTAAAAAAGGTTTAGGTGAGGTTAATCAACTAAGGGTGGTGACAAAGGGAAACGAAGCAAAAGTTTACATTAATGATATAGAAGTTGTTACCTTCAAAGGGCAACCACCACAGGGTGGGAGTTTTGTAGGTTTAACTGGAAATTCGCCCGCAAATGCACAAAACAAAAATGTCTGGGAATTTTCCGACTTGAAGGTTACAAAACCTTAGATCTTGTTTGCACTTTAACATTATTCGCAGTTTGGATTTTACCGTTAAGTGTGGTCTTTCGACGCCAGGGGAATGGATAGTAAGAGATTTAAACAAATCCAGAAGAATGTAATTTGTAAACTTACACACAAGGCTGAGAAAATACATAGCTAAGGCAATACAAAGTACAAACAATAAATCAAAGATATTAGGAACGCTGATATTAGCTTATTAAATCGTCAAGTTACAAAAATAGTAGTACTTTCCATCTCCTCTTTTATTCTTTCCCTCCTAATCTTTCTTTCCGGCGTTCTGAGGGAATTTGAGTTTCAGGCTTACGACCTGTTCTCAAGACAGCTCAATCCATCAAGGCCTTACTCTGAAAAAATAGTCATCGTCGAGGTTGACCAGGAGAGTATCGATGCTTTGAGCGAACAGGGCATTAATTGGCCCTGGCCCAGGCAGGTCTACGCCCCGATAATAGAGTATGTATCCCAGGCGGATGCCCTATTCATAGACATTCTGTTTACCGAACCTTCATCATACGGCGAGGAAGACGACAGGATCCTGGCAGAGGCCATGAAAAAAGCCTCGAACGTTTATCTGCCCGTTTTCCTATCTCAGAAAGAGGAGATTATGAGCCCAACTGATGAGGATTTTATCAAATCCATATCGGTGAGGAACGTAACCTGGCCTATTTGGGCGTACAACTCCGTTATTACTCCTCTAGACGTTTTTAAAAGCTCTGTTGCCGGAGCGGGAAACGTCACCATCTCTCCGGACAAGGACGGGGTTTATAGAAGAGTTCCACTTTTATTCGGGTTAAAAGAATACGTCATCCCCAATTTTGTATTGAGTCATATCATAAAGCAGGCTAGGGTCAAAATAGAACAAAATTCCGTTTTTGTTGATGAAACAAAGGTACCGTTAACCGATGGTACGCTTATGCTCAGATACTATAGGGATAGAAATCCCTTCCAGGTTTTCTCGGCCTCCCAGATACTGAGCTCATATCTAAGAAGCGCCGCATCTGAAGACCCGGGGATTAAAAAGGAGTTTTTCAGGGGGAAAATCGTATTCCTAGGGCTCACAGCGGCTGGTTTATACGACCTAAAGCCGACGGCGACCTCTTCGGTGTCAACCGGTGTGCTGATTCATGCAACCACTCTTGATAATATTGTCAGTAGTAATTTTGTAAGCCCCTTAAATGGAATTTTTGTGCTCGCTTTTATGTTGCTGATCTCGTTTTTTATCAGCTATTCCGTCTTGAGGAGTTATTCCCTTCTTAAAAATCTTTCACTGTTTATAGCATCCCTGGTGGTAGTGCTTATAATCCTGGCAATCCTATTCAGGGAATCCGTTTACATGGATATCATTCCGCCTATTACTTCCCTGATACTCAGTTTTCTGGTGTCGGTTGCGTATAGCTATGCTACCGAGGGTAGACAGAGGCTTTTCCTTAGGGCGACTTTCTCCCAGTATATGGACAAGAAGATTGCCGATTACATCATAGAAAACCCATCTCTCATAAAACCGGGCGGGCAGGTAAGACGTGTCACCGTATTTTTTGCCGACCTGGCCGGGTTCACCTCGTTTGCCGAGGTTACGTCCGCGGAGAAGGTAGCAGTTATACTGCATTCGGTATTGAATTCTCTGACCGAGGTGCTGATAGGAAATCAGGGGGTGATAGACAAATATATCGGGGACTCGGTCATGGCATTCTGGGGTGCACCGTTCGATACGGACAAGGACGAGGTAAACGCCTGCCTCTCTGCCCTTCAGTGCCTTAAGGCTCTCGATGAAATCAACGAGGGTCTCCGTGCAGATGGATTCTCCGGGTTAAAGGTCAGGATAGGGATACATACCGGCGAAGCTATTGCCGGAAATATTGGAAGCGATAGATTATTCCATTACACGGTCATCGGTGATACGGTAAATCTGGCATCCAGGCTGGAATCGGCTAATAAGTTTTTCAAGACCAGCATAATAGTGAGCGAGAATACTATTATCGGGACAGACGATATTTTTTATAAAAGGGAGCTAGGCTCGATAGCGGTAAAGGGAAAGCAGTTACCGGTAAAAATATACGAACTGGTCGGTGAGAAAGGGAATATAGAATCGGAGAGACAGGGGCTTTTGAGCGTCTTCCAGCAGGGTATGTCGCTTTATAAGGATAAGAAATGGCCGGAAGCGGCTCAGGTATTCGAGGGTTTACTCAGGCAATACCCGGAAGACGGGCCCGCCCAATTTTACAAGAGAAGGTGTGAATACATGATATCTAACCCCCACTTGACAGAGGACTGGGATGTTATAAAGTTTACTGAGAAATAGCATGAAACTATACCTCATAGGCTTTCTTATACTGGCTTCCGCCTCTGTTTCCTCCCATGCCGAAACATTGACAGTCATCACAAAGCAGAACGCTATAAGGACTTCCTGCCAGTTCTTCGCTCCGGTCAAGGCCATGGTTTACTACAATGATGTCCTAGAAGTTACGTCCAAGCAGGGTGACTGGTATCAGGTTAGGTTTAATGGGCTTCCGGGGTGCATTCACAAGAGTGCGGTCGATAAAAAGTCATTTACCCTCAGCAAAATTACCGGGTCTCAGGGTCAGTCTGCATCGGGCGGAGAGGTGGCATTGGCCGGCAAGGGATTCAATCCTCAGGTTGAATCAGCATACAAAAGGAGCAATCCCGGACTGAATTATACGGCGGTTAACCGGGTGGAGGGCTACACCGTTTCCGATAAACAGGTCTTGCAATTCATACAAACTGGGAGACTGACTCCTCCATGAAAACGCCACTAGCTTTACTTGCAGGGATAATCCTAGTCTCGCTGATTGCATGTTCCGGCATGGATATAGGCAGTGTTACCAGAGTAGTGCAACAGACATTCCAGGCGGCCACGCCCCTTTCCGATGAAGAGGAATATTATGTGGGACGCGCGGTGGCGGCGAGGATACTTTCGACATATTCCCTTTTGGAGGATAGAAAACTCACTGAATATGTCAATCTGGTGGGAAACACGGTGGCGGTGAACTCGGATGAGCCATATACATACGGCGGATATCACTTTGCTGTTCTTAATTCAGAAGAGATAAACGCATTTGCTTGTCCCGGTGGGATTATATTGATAACAAAGGGCATGCTCTACGCAACGCAGAATGAAGACGAACTGGCGGCAGTCTTGGCTCATGAGGTTGCGCATATAAACAACCGGGACGGCGTCTCGGCTATACAGAAGGCTCGTCTGACCGAAGTTGCTACCCTGATCGGTAAAGAGGCGGCTCAGAGATATACACCTGCGGAACTATCACAACTGGTGACAGCCTTCGAGGGTTCTATAGACGACGTATTCAAGACATTGGTGGTCAATGGTTATAGCAAGACCCAGGAGTATAGAGCCGATGAAGATGCAATTACTTATCTAAAGAGAGCCGGATATGACCCTTACGCATTGAAGAACTTCCTAGTCCGTCTGCAAAGTCAGGGGCAGGGATCGACCGGGGGTATAATGAAAACCCATCCGGCCACTTCTGAAAGAATAGCCAGGGTTGAAAAAGAGCTGCCGTCCGACCAATTTGACCAATCTCTTGTTCAGTTAAGGGCGAAGAGATTCAAGAAGGCTTTGTAAAAATAACACCCCATGATCACCGCCTGGTTCGAGCAGTCACCCATATTAGCCTCTTCACTGATTAGTCTATTTGTTTTCGTTGTTCTTCTCTTAATCGGCTGGATTCTCTGGAGCCGTTTCAGAATTAGCTTGGGAATTTTCTATTACCTTTTCTCTCTCTTCGCCACCGTTTGGGTTTGGGCCTCGTTCCACAACGATTACGGTTTATTCAAGACTAAGGACCTGGGTCTAATCCTCAAATGGGGCACAGCTATGGTGGTCTTCTTCGGCGTGTGGTTTGCGGCCAGGGTTTTCTCCACTTTCCTCTGGGACTTTTACATCCATGAACACCGGAAGGCACAGGTGCCGGGGCTACTCCGGAGTGTTGCTACGGTAATAATCCTAATCGCCACCATAATGCTAATTGCTCACTTTGTCTTCGGCAAAGAGCTTTCCGGTCTTCTCGTTGCTTCTAGCGTCACTGCGGGGATACTCGTTTTTGCCCTTCAGGATTTTCTTGGCGGTTTAATCGCCGGCATCACCATTAGCATAGAGCCGCCCTTTCAAGTTGGGGACTGGGTTATGCTCGGAGACAAGGAAGGGGAGGTAGTGGATATAAACTGGCGTGCTACCACCCTTCGGACGCTGGCCAACAATTACCTGGTTGTTCCTAATAGCATCATCTCGAAGGAGCAGTTGATTAATTTCTACAAGCCGTCGAAGCTGCACGCCCTTCTTCTACAAGTGGGTGTCGAATACGGCGCCCCTCCCACCTTGGTAAAGGAGACCCTTATATCATGCGCTCTGGAGAGTGCGGGAGTTCTGGCCGTACCCAGGCCTATATCCCGGCTGATAAACTTTGGAGATTTTGCCATAACCTATGACCTCAAGTTCTTCATCGAGGACCATGCCTCGTACCAGAATATTCAGGATGAAGTGATGACCCGCATCTGGTATAACTTCAGGCGAAAGGGCATCAGGATTCCTTTCCCGATAAGGGATGTGTTTATACACGAGGCGGCGGATAAAAAGGAGCTGGTCGAGGAGATGAATCGGGCCAGGATAGAGGGGTTCCTTCGCCGCGTTAGCATATTCGACCCACTTGATGAAAGGTATCTTAAGACCTTGGCCGTCTCCGGCCGTAACTGGTCTTTCGGAAAGGGTGAGCGTATAGTCAAGCAGGGTGAATTCGGGAACTCTTTATTCCTCATTCTTCAGGGAAGTGCCAGCGTTCACGTGAAGACTTCGGACAACGGCCGGGAGATAGTTGTAGGAAATCTTCAGGAAGGGGACTTTTTTGGTGAGAAGTCCCTCCTCACCGGGGAGCCAAGGGGAGCCACCGTGATTGCCGAGACCGACATGGAGGTAATAGAGATAGAGAAGAAAAATCTAGTCCCGATACTAGAGGAGAATCCGGGTATACTGGAAGACCTAAGTAAACGCCTGGCAGAAAGACAGCTCGTGAACGAGGGATTTTTCAAGGAAGAGAAGAAAGCGGAAGAGGTTCAGGCAATACGCAATCGATATGCATCGCGATTCTTGCAGAGCATGAGGACCTTCTTCGGGCTATAGGAGCGTCATTTGAGAATTTTCGTTCTAGGTTGTGGAGGGAGCAGAGGAATAAGTTCAAGACCCACGGCATTCCTGGTTGATGACAAACTGCTTCTTGACTGCGGCTCGGTTACAGAGGTACTCGACTCGAAAGATTGTGCTCGAATAGACAACATACTGATTACTCATTCACATATCGACCATATTGGCGACCTGCCTTTTCTGGCGGAGCTGACCTTTGATTTGAGAACCGCGCCGGTGAACGTTTATGGCATAAAAGAAACTATCGATAGCATATCCTCCCATATATTGAATGGGCATATTTGGCCGAACTTCTCCAAGATTCCTAATTTGAAAGAGTCGAAACTTACCTATAAGACCTTGGACCCGTTTCAAAAGAAGACGATCGGAGGGTATAGCGTTATGCCCATTCCGGTAAATCACACCATCCCTACCGTAGGCTATCTGATAGACGACGGGAAAAAGGCTTTTGCGTTTACCGGTGATACCTATATTACCGATTCATTCTGGCAGAATGTTCAAAGAAGCGAGAGACTGCGTGCGGTGATAATAGAAACCTCTTTTCCCAATTCACTGGAAGAGGTAGCCAGGATAACCGGGCATCTCACCCCAAGACTGCTTCACGATGAGATAAAAAAGTTGAATCGGAATGACGTGAAAGTATATATCTCCCATGTTAAGCCCCTTTATAAAAAAGAGCTGGTCAAAGAGTTAAAAAGTTTATCCAAAGAATCACCCCTAACCGTGCTGGAAGATGGGATGGAGATAAGACTTTAGAAAATTGCTATCCAATGTGCCTTTCAATTTGACTTTGATGCTTAATTTATAAGCATAGTTAGCACTTCAGAAGCAACAAAATCCAGTCATATAGCTATTTCCATTCTGGCATATTATTTGCCAAAAATGTTAGCAAACCGGTTCTGAAGAGATGCGATAATTTGCTGGGCTAATTGACTCTAAGCCGGGAGAAAGGGGACAAGCTAAAAGTATGCATCAATCTCCACGTGTCTACTCCGGGATGATTAACTGAAGTCTTTTCCTCAGTAATGGGACCTTAAGGATGATGGTAGAAGTGGATACAAAGGTTTTGGAGCTTACCACTATTTACGAGGTAAGCAAGGTTCTTACATCTACGCTAGACCTTAAAAAATCCCTCGATTCGGTGATGAATATTCTTGACAAATTTTTGGATATGAAATACGGCACAGTTGTATTTTACAACCGGGATACAGGGGAGCTTTCTACGTTTGTTGCCCTCGGAATCGCGGAAGAGGAGAGAAGGCTAAGAGTTTATAAGGCAGGAGAGGGAATTATAGGAAAAGTCTATAAAACCGGTTCTCCTATGATCCTGCCCGATATTAGGGATGAACTGGAGCTTAGTAAGCAAATTAAACTCTTCGACCAAAATCAGAGGATTTCATCTATATGCGTCCCGATTAAAACGGGGGATAAAGTATTAGGGACACTTGGCGTGGTGTTTTATCAAGGAAAGGTCTCTTTTTCTATGGAAGGTGGAGTTAGGATTCTTACTATGGTTGCTTCCCTCATAGGCCAGGCGGTGGAGCTTAGTCGCATGGTTGATAAGGAGAAGAAGACGCTCATAGAAGAGAAAATCCGTTTACAACGTGAACTGAAAGTAAGGCATAGTTTGGAAAACGTAGTCGGTCAAAGTAATAGGATGAAAGAAATATACGAGACGGTACATCGTGTGGCTGCTACAAAGGCCACTGTATTTCTAAGGGGTGAAAGCGGGACGGGCAAAGAGCTCATAGCCAGGGCTATCCACTATAACAGCCGCAGGGCTAAAGGCCCTTTCATTAAAGTTAATTGCACGGCGCTTCCGGAAACACTTCTTGAATCCGAGCTTTTCGGACACGAAAAAGGCTCGTTTACCGGGGCAACAAATGAACGCAAGGGCCGGTTTGAGCTGGCCGATGGCGGAACTATTTTCCTCGACGAGATCGGGGATATCCCGGTGTCGACTCAGATGAAACTCCTCCGCGTTCTTCAGGAAAGGAAGTTTGAAAGGCTAGGCAGCTCAAGAACGATCTCCGTGGATGTGCGCATTATTGCCGCGACGAACCAGGACTTGGAGAGGGCCGTTGCCCAGGGAGGTTTTCGAGAAGACCTCTACTACCGGCTTAATGTAATACCGATATTTCTTCCGCCCCTCAGGGAACGAAAGGAGGATATACCGGTGTTGGTGGAATATTTTCTAAAAAAATTTAACGAAGAAAACAAGAAGAGGACCAGAATTTCAGACGAGGCAATGGAATTAATGCTCGAGTATCCCTGGCCGGGGAACGTAAGACAGCTTGAAAACAGTATTGAGAGGCTGGTGATCATGACCGATGAAGAGATTGTGGAGGTAGATGAATTACCCTATGAAATAAGGGCATTCGATAGGGTTGTAGACAATCAATCCCCTTCGTTTCAGCAGGAAATTAAGACTAAGAATTCCTCTCTTCCCAAGACGGTGGAAGAGATAGAAAAACAGCGAATCATAGAAGCACTCCAGAAATGCGGCTGGGTCAAATCACGCGCGGCTACACTACTGGAAATCTCCCCCCGGCAGATTGACTACAAAATAACGAAGTTCGGGATCAAGATCAGAAAACCCTGGCGGGAGTAGCATAAAACATCGTTAGATGTTTATCTTTCATTAAACCTATCCAAAATAAGAGAAAAATAAGAGACTGCTTCGCGTAGTTTACACTGAGTGAAACGAATGTGCTCGCAATGACGTGAAGGAAGGCAGTGTTTAGCGAGAAAGACGGCAAGGATAAATTCTACGACCGAAGCCATCCCATTTCTAGAACTTTGCATCATCAAGATTTTCATATGTTATTCACGGTAGTTTATTTATTGCTTTCAGATTATTTTGAACAGCAGTGGTCGGGCTACAATTCTATAATTTTTCAGCAAGCAGCGAAATGCTTTTAACCCCGTATTTTTTACTTGCTCCCTGTGCAGATTTCGAAAGAAATTGATATTGGGGATTCTCCCTGATAAAAACAACGCGCATGCCGGGTGATTCAATAGCCGCTTTGTATTTATCTATCTGCATAGCTCCGCCGATACAAGAGGCCCAAATTGTGGCATCACAGGTAATTCCCTCAGGCAATTCCTGGTCCGATACTATGTCGGAGATCGCCAGGCGCCCGCCACTTTTAAGTACCCGACTGGCTTCCGCAAACACCCTTTCTTTCTCCGCAGAAAGGTTAATCACACCGTTTGATACCACTACATCAAAGCTCTCATCTTCAAAGGGCAGTTCTTCGATATATCCCTTCTGGTAGGAAACATTATCAAATCCGAATCGGTCGCGCAGGTCTTCTGCCTTTTTCAACTGTTCATCGGTCATATCTATTCCAACCACTTTTCCATTTTTCCCTGCTTTCAGGGCGGCGAAAAGCACATCCATACTGGAGCCGCTGCCTAAATCCAGGACCCTCTCACCCTGTTTGATATTGGCGATGTCGAAATGATAGCCGACACCGGCAAAGGAATCAATCGCTTCCTCAGGAATTTTATCCAAATCAACCGACGGGTAGCCAAGCTTTTCAGCTAGACCTCGCCCTGTTTCAAAGTGAAAGTTTCCGTGTGGATTTTGAGCAACCTCACGGTACATCTCTTTCACCTTTACTTCGAGTTCTTCTTTATTGACTGTTCTTCCTTGAATTGTACTCATGATATTTCCTCCTTCTTATTAGAACCTATCTCAAAAATAGGTAGGAGCGGCTTCTAGCCGCGACCCCAAGTCGCGCCAGGGATGGCGCTCCTACTGATAAATCTCAATCTTTAATGCCGCGGACGGGCTTTCGCCTGGCTTCCAAAACAAATTATCAAGTTGTCATTGTAGGGGCGAACCTCGTGTTCGCCCCTTTTTATTCTTAGGGCAATCACTTGTAGTATTTCAAGCGCGGTGCGCGAGAAATGGAAACAAAAGGATTGCCCCTACATTTAATCCTCAAAGACTACTTGGCGCAACGGAAGCCGAGGCCGCCGAACGAGAACGTAGGCCCAAAGCGGGCATCGAGCGCGAAGACCCCGGCGCCCGTGCCGAAAGCCATGTTGCTGCCACGGAAAAGCGCCGCTGGAAACCTTTCAAGCTCAGGAAACGCCTCATCTACTCCAAAGATTAAATCATTGCCATAATCAAGAGAACTGGGTATATCTCCTCTATCATTATCAGAGTTATCCTGTATCCAGTCCCCTACCCACTCCCATACGTTCCCTACCATATCAAATACTCCCCAGTTTGAGACACAATCTGAGCGGGAACCGGTGGGCTCAGGCTCAAGACCAGGGCCAGGAAATATGTTACAAGCCGCCGTAGTGTGGTCCGTTCCAGAGTCATCCGTCCCTGCGGCAGCCATCTGCCACTCTGCATTCGTAAGCAGTCTCTTCCCCACATTAGCACACGCCTGCTGTGCTTGAAACCAGGTGATAAACGCAGAGGGCCTTACTCCTGGCACAGATGCGGCATATATCATCTTACTAGGCTGGTTTGGGTCTGAGCAGTCGTTTCCGTTGTCTGAGCAGGGATAGAAATTCACTTCTCCGAACTGAGTTCCCTGTGGGTTTCCATCAGCATCAGGGGGTTGAGACCACACGCTCGCCTCATACATGTCCACACATATATTTCCCACCGGAACCATGTTCACTGGGCATTCATCCTCTTCAACTTCTACCACCGCCTGTAAATCAATCGGGTTTTCTGATGGCAGGCACTCGCTTGGTTCTCCGACCACTCTAAGTTGCCCATTATTCTTTTTAATGCAGGCGTGTATCACATTCGGGTCGTCGGTGGCAAAGCTGGATGTGCTGGTCACGACTAAAGCAACAAAAACCATTACTACAAAGACAATGGAAAAAACAAAGTACCTAACCATTGTACTATCCTCCTTTTCTTGGGTTTCTATTGCCAAGTTTATTTAAACTCTCGTCCCCCGGTTATGACCTTTGAAAAACTAAAGCGGTAGTAGAAAAGCTGGCTTGAGGTGATGCACAAGGTGCCCAAAGTGTCATTCCCGCATGTTACCCGATTAACGCTTTCGGGCACGAGATTAAGCGGGAATCCAGTAATACTTAATGCCTATGGATTCCCACTTTCGTGGGAATGACAGATGCCACTGGCTCATTACCGGATCAGATTATCAAACATCATAACCGGGGGATCAATCGGATACCCATAATGTCAACCTCATCCAAGGCTAAGGAGAGAGACAGCACCGAATGGCCGACTCTCCCCCCGAGCAAGACGCTACTTCTTTACATTCCGTGGGTCATCCTGTGGATTTACATAGGTGATTTCCCACGGTCCTACCCCGTGGAGCTGGATGACTGTCTCTCCGGTTGCCCAAGCGAAGTGCTTCGTTTGCGGCGGTAGGAAACCAAAAGTTCCCACGGGCATAACCGTCCCGACCTTCTCATCGAACTTGTCTCCCATGCCGAGGTTGAAAGTGCCTGAAATAACGGTCACATGCTCAACCCCTGAATGCCAGTGCGGTGGGATCCTGTATCCATCGGGCATCAGGAGGCGCATCGTGTAGAAACCCTTCTCAAAGGGGTTGCCCTCCAGAACTGCCAGCTTAGCACCGGTAGGAAGCGCCGATGGCGCGTCCGTCCACTTAATCTCTCCCGGCGTGAAGAGTCCGTGATCGCTTGTCGTTGCTTCTACTTTAGTGAGAATCCCATTCCACACCATAATAAGGGCCAAGAAGGAAAGGCAAGTTATAATTAAGCGTTTTGTTTGCATTGTCATTTACCTCCTTTTTCGATTTTGTCCATATAAAACGGCAAGATGTATGCCGGCTATTAGCGGGAAATAAAGAAATACCCGTAACTCCTTGTTAAAAAAGGATTTTTAAGTATTGACATCTTGTATTTGAACCACGAGGTTAAACCGAGAACGTGAGGCTTGTTGATGGAAACGTAAAGCTTCTTGACGCCATCGTAAAGAAAATTGACGCTTATAATTGCCCTGTGATAAAATTGAATTTAGTTACGGGGGAGTTTTGGTTATGATTCCTATGGGCGAAAGGGATGATAAAAAACTCCAGGGGTCAAGAGGCCGCTTAAATAAAGAAAACACCACCTCAAAAGAACAACCTAATAGCAGACCCTTTGTAAGTAACATCATAGGAACAAGCCCCAGTATACGGGAAATAATAAAGTTAATAGAGAAGGTCAGTGACAGCCCTTTAAACGTTCTTATCACCGGGGAGAGTGGTACCGGAAAGGAGCTTGCCGCACGTACTATCCATACAAACAGCTCCCGCTTTGATAAACCCTTTGTCGCCATTAACTGCGCAGCCCTGCCGGAGAGCCTTTTTGAGAGCGAGCTTTTTGGCATTGAGAAGGGTGTGGCAACAGGAGTGGAGAGGAGAGCGGGAAAGATTGAGATGGCAAGCGGCGGAACCCTATTTCTTGATGAAATTGGAGATATGAGTCTTGCCGCCCAGGCCAAGCTTCTGCGGGTGCTTCAGGAGAGGAAGCTAGAGAGAATCGGAGGAAGAAGCACGATAGAAGTGGATGTAAGGGTTATCGCGGCTACGAATAAAGACCTAAAAAGCGAGATAAAAAAGGGAAACTTCCGTGAAGACCTGTATTACCGACTAAATGCCGTCCATATCAATATGCCTCCCCTTCGTGAGATTAAAGGGGATATTCCACTCCTTGCACAGCACTTCTTGAGTAGCTTTGTAAATGAACTAGGAAGGGACTCCATGCGTCTTTCCCCTGAAGCGATGGATTGCCTCGTAAAATACGATTGGCCCGGAAACGTAAGGGAGTTGGAGAACGAGATAAAACGTGCAGCAATTTTGGTTGATAGTGATGTAATCGAGGAGAGTGACCTTTCGGATAATGTAAGAGGCGTAATAGTTAGCAGGGACACGTTGCAACGTGCCCCTGCCGAGGAAAGCACTAGATTTCTTAGAGGAACGGTGGAAGAAATTGAGATTCGGAAGATAAAAGAGGCGTTAGAAAAAAGCGGAGGCAATAAGCAAAGGGCCTCTGAGATTCTGGGGATTTCCAGGCAGGGGCTCATAAATAAGATGAAGAGATATGGGCTATCTAGCGAGACTAAGCCGGAGATCGGTCGTTCTACAGGTTCAGTCCAAGAATGTCAAAACTGTGGAAAAGAAAATCCTCCGAATAAGGAGTTTTGCACCGAATGTGGCCACAAGCTTAGTGAAGGCGTTAAACCGGCTAAAGTTCCTAAATCAGATGAACCCCAGAGCTACCCTCTTTTATCTGCTGGAAAATCTCAGTTTCTTTACTCAAGTGGCGGTGAGTTGGAACAGGGTTACTTTGTCCCATTTACAGGAAAATCATATTCATTATGGTTCTTCGTCAAACGTAAGCCTAGTTTAGTGATTGCTATTTCAGTGTTACTTATTGCTATGATACTGGGCGGAGGATGGTTTGTTTTTCATGGCACCACGCTGTTTAACACTCAACCACATAGGCTAGGGCTTCTTTATGTCCGAAGCCAGGGCGAGTATGCAGGTACTGCACAATTGATCGAAGAGCAAATTAACCGGAACTTCAGCACCATGCCTGGAATTGAGTGGATTGCCCGCGAAGGGATGTTAGACCTTTTCTCCAAAGCCGGGGTTAAAAACTTAAGGGCTATCGAAGAGCTTGAAATCAACGCTTGCGAGGCTGCCCGACAAGGTGGACTCGATTATTCCTTGGTCGGACGCCTCAAGTCCTTGGGAGAAAACCGTTGGCGGCTTGATTCTGAAATCATCTGTACCACTACACGCTCGGTTGTCGGAACCTTCTCAGCCGAAGGCACGTCTCTTCAAAACATCGTGTCTGACCTGCAAAACCAGGTTCAGGAATGGATTAAAGAAGAACTTTGACCTTGAACGTTAAATATTCTTCCTTTCAACCCTTTCATCTTTGGAGCAGCCAACTAATTGATGTTCACGTCCGAGGGCAGTGAATATATCGGAAATACTGGTGTACTTAACGCGTGGACGCCCCTCTGCCTCCCCACGTGCTACTTCTAGCGCATCAATGCTTAGCCAGTCCTTATAGGTGACGTAATTGGGTTGGCGCTCACTAATGAGATTTTCCACGCTGTTTGCTTCGGGGTGGGGCGGGTTAAGAATGTTGCCACATAGGGCGTCTTCGAGAATACAATCTACAGTCTCGGCGGAGTCAGTTTTGTTTGTCCCGATTACTCCAGTGGGGCCGCGCTTAACCCAGCCAGTAGCATAAAGACCGAGGAGGGGTCTTTGGGTTTCAGGGTCGATAACACGCCCTCTTTGGTTAAACACGACTCCCCATTTTTCGTCAAAGGGTACATTTGGCAGGGGAATCCCATTGTACCCAATCGAGCGGAAGACGAGGCCAACCGGCAATTTTTCAAAACGACCTGTCGGACGGGATTTGAGACTGCCATTCTCATCGGAATAGAGTTCATTTTTTACCAGGCGAATAGCCGAAACACGGCCGGATTCGTCTCCGACCAGCTCTACAGGAGACACAAAAAATCGCAAATGAATCTTGCGAGATTTTTGAGTGGTCTTTCTGATAGCGTATCCCTGTAGAATCTCAATTTTTCTCATCGCTATCTGGTCATTGCTTTGTTCTAATGACAATCGAGTTATTTTGTCGAGCTCGACCTCATCCGGTAATGTGACTACATCCGCATCGGCAAGGTTGCCAAGTTCTTTGATTTCCGGATTCGTGAACGTTGCCTGAGCCGGGCCCCGTCGTCCGAGTATGTATACATCCCTGGCCCGACTCTTACTCAGGGATTCTAGGGCGTAGTCGGCGATGTCTGTCCGTCTTAACTCTTCCTGGGTAAGGCACAAAATGCGAGCTACATCTATCGCCACATTACCAACGCCTATAACTGCAACCTTTTCTTCAGAGAGGTCAAACTGAAGATGGCCATAGTCGGGATGGCCGTTGTACCAGGCTACGAATTCGGTAGCCGCGTGGCTGCCTTGTAGGTCCTCACCCGGTATGTTCATGCGCTTGTCTGTTTGTGCGCCTGTGGCAAATATAATCTGATGGTAATGCCTTTTCAGGTCTTCTAGCTGGATATGCTTGCCAAATTCGACGAAGCCGTAGAAACGGAACCGGGGATTGGCTGCAATTTTATCATAGACCCTGATAACCGATTTGATTTTTTGATGGTCTGGAGCCACGCCGGAGCGCACCAGGCCATGGGGCGTAGGCAATCGGTCGTACATATCCACTTCTACGACAAATTTGTTTTGTCTGAGAAGGTGGTCGGCGGCGTAAAAACCGGCCGGCCCAGAGCCAATGATGGCTATCCTTAATGGGTTTGTATTAGTAAAGAGATGTGTCATTAAAATCCTCCTTTCGTTTTGATATAACTTTTCAAGTGCACAAATAAAGGTAGTTCTGAGGTAGAGACGGCCCGCCGGGTCGTCTCTACAATAATGGTGGAATCCGGAGGCATCCCGTTACTACATAAGGACTAATCTCTAGAGCCATAGGGCTTATATCATTATCAAGCTTTGTTTATTAATGAGATGAAACAATTGCCATTTTGTTCAATCAGATTTTTCCCTACACTGTCGAGTTTCATCTTCCCTCACACTTCAGCCTATAGTTTTGGCCAGTTCTCTCACCTCATGAAGGCAGGTTCCGCAACTAACTCCAACTCTAAGATTCTCCTTGAGGCCTGCTAAATCCATCCCCTTCTTTATTCCGGCCAGGATTTCCTCCCTGGTTACACCAACGCAGGAGCAAAGGACTTTACCCCTAGACACAGGTCCATTTAAATTGCCAGAAAGGAGATTACTTCGAAAAGCGGATATGTCTGTTCTTTTTCGCGCTAACTCCAGAATCTCCTCAGCCGAGGACGTGTCCCTCAAGAAGAGTCCGCCGACAACCCGGTTATCACGGAGAATAATTTTTTTATAGACCAACTGTCCTTTATCCAGAAAGGTGAGTACATTCGACTCCTCGTCGTCGGCATTGAACTCGCCGAAAGACACGACGTCAAATCCCAACATACGGAATCGGTTACAACCTATAGTGCTTCGATAGCGGACGGTGGGGTCTCCGGCGAGGAGACGGCCTAGAACTTGAGCTTGCCGGGAGAGAATCTCCGGGTCATTGGATGTAATTCCACAAAACTCTGCAACCCTGCCCACGGCGTAAACATCGGGAGCACTTGTTTCTAACTTCTCTCCAACGACCACGCCTTTATTCACCAGGATACCCGCCTCGAAAGCCAGGTCTACGTTCGCCCTCTCTCTGGTTTCGATGAGTATGAGGTCTCCTTTCCTGTTCTCTCCATCGGCCAGTTGAATTCCGGCCGCACGTCCATTTCCCAGGACCGCCTCGACCTCTGCCCCGAGTGTCATACTTACGCCCCGCTTCCTGAGTTCGTAGAAGAGCAGTTCTGAAGCTATTCCATCCACCTGCTTTTCCAGTAGAACGGTGGATGGATTGATGAATTCGACGTTTAATCCCCGCGTCCTGAGCCAATCAACAGTTTCTAGCCCAAGTGGTCCTTCCCCAATAACGATGGCTCGTTCAATTACGTGGAGTTTTCCTATGTCCTTTCTTGCCTGGTCTAAACTTTCCAGGAATAAAACGCCCTGACGGGATAAGCCGGTTATGGGAGGAATGTAGGAACGATTTCCGAGAGCTAGGACCAGATTCTCGTATAAAACTCTGGAACCATCCTTCAAGACCAGGTAATGACCGTCTGTGTCAATGCTCACTGGCAGCTCTCTACGCAGCAAAATATTCTTTGGAAGATTGACGTCCACGGGGTAAGTATCCGAGAAAAGGATTGTTTCTGCGCTTTGATTAATCTCAATAAGGGTTTGTAGGGTCATGAGTCCTGCCGGGTCATTCCCTACGACTATGACTTTTCGCTTATCGACAAAGGTCTTCTTTCTAATCCTTGCGGCGCATGCCTTAAACTCGGGCTGTCTGGAAAAGGGGTCTAAAGCCTCGACCGTCATCAGGTTTGCTCGGGCGTTATCAGCTAGGAGCTTTCCCCAGTGGAAGGGCAAAAAGACAGTTCCTTCTTTAACGCCGTCCGTCACCTTAGCCTGGATGGTTGCCTCACCTCGACGAGACTCGACGACCACAAGGTCGCCGTCTTTTACACTCAACTTTAGTGAGTCATTGGGGTTTATTTCCAGGACGGGAGCTGGGTCGTGCAGCGTTAAACTCTCTACCTTTCCGGTCTTGGTCATGGTATGCCATTGATCTCTCAGTCGTCCAGTCGTGAGAACAAAGGGGAATTCCGAGTCCGGTGTCTCCGCCGGTGAGATATAATCAACAGGAATCAACCTGGCCTTTCCATTCTCTGTCGGAAATTTTCGGTTTGTGTATAGCCGAGGAGTGCCTGGGTGGTCCTCGTTGGGACAGGGCCACTGAATCGGGCCCTGTTTCTTGAGTCGCTCGTATGTAATCCCGGTGATATCCATATCTGTACCTCTGGTGAGCTGTTTGTATTCTTCGAAAACGTCCTCTGCCTTTTCGTAGGGAAAGAATCTGGATAGTCCCATCTTGTGGGCAAATCGGGTCATGATTTTCCAGTCCGGTAGTGCTTCACCCGGAGGGTCTATGGCTTTAGAAATGTGAGATATACGTCGCTCCGAGTTTGTCATAGTTCCTTCCTTCTCGCCGAATCCGGCCGCCGGCAGAAGAATGTCGGCAAAAAGCCCGGTGTCTGTAGGGCTATAAAGTTCCTGCACTACTACCAGTTTTGCCCGTTTCAAAGCTTCCTCAAATTTAGAACCGTTGGGCAGGGAGACGACCGGATTTGTGCAAATTATCCATACCGCTTTGATAGTCCCACGATGTATTGCATCAAAAAGCTCCACGGCGGTGAGTCCTTTTACCTCGGAAATTTCCCCACATTCCCACAGAGCGGAAACCTCTTGGCGATGTGATGGGTTTTCCATATAGCGATGACCAGGGAGCAGGTTGGCCAGGCCTCCCGTTTCCCTTCCTCCCATGGCGTTTGCTTGCCCGGTAAGAGAAAACGGCCCTGCACCGGGTCTGCCGATGTTTCCTGTAACCAGGGACAGGTTAATTACGGCGTTGTTCTTATCCGTTCCCTGACGGCTCTGGTTAAGACCCATGGCCCACAAGGTTAGAGCGGCATTGGCCTCTCCGTAAACCAATGCCGCTTCGCGGACCAGAGAGGGAGGTATTCCACATATTTGTGATACTATCTCAGACGGATACTTTTCAAAAGTTTTCTTTATCTCCTCGAACCCCTCGGTCTTGGAAGATATGAACTCTTCGTCTATGAGTCTTTCATTCATGAGAATATGGATCATACCGTTTATCAGGGCGACGTCGGTTCCAGGATTAAGAGGGATGTATAGATCGGCAATGCTCGCAGTTGGCGTTCTTCGCGGGTCCGCAACTATTATCTTTAGTTTATCTCCCTTAAGGGCTTTTGCTTCCGAGATCCTGGTGAATAGAACCGGATGGCAGTAAGCAGTGTTTGAACCGATTATGAATATGCAGTCTGAAAGGTCTATGTCCTCGTACGAACAGGGGGGTGCATCAATTCCAAAGGCCCGTCTATATCCCATCACCGCTGAGGACATGCAGAGACGTGAGTTTGAATCAAGGTTATTCACCTTTAGAAAGCCTTTCGTCAGTTTATTAACTACATAGTAGTCTTCGGTCATGAGCTGCCCCGAGATGTAAAAGGCAATGGAGCCCGGTCCGTAGCTATCGATGAATGAGTGAAAGGTCTCAACAATTCTGCCCAGTGCTCCATCCCAGGAGACGGGAAGAAAGGAATCTGATCGCGTTTTGCGCATGAGGGGTTGAGTCAACCTGTCTGGCGTGTGTATAGTTTTGTGGAGCGTTATGCCTTTTGTACAGAGTTTTCCCCTGTTTGCCGGATGATCAGGGTCTCCTTTTACGCTTAAAACTCTTCCCTTTCGGGTTTCAAGGATTACACCACACCCAACGCCGCAGTATGGACAAACCGAACGAACGCTCATGCTTTCACCTGTTTTTTAGCCACGAAGACACTAAGAAAAGATTTTAAATTTAGATTTTAAACTTTGTGTCTTTGTGCCTTTGTGGCTAATCTTTATACTTCCACTTCCATATCCCCCCTCGGTTCGGCCATGCAGATTAGGGCGTAGCCGCTGGCTATCTCCTCGGGTGTAATCCCCTCAACCTGACCTTGATGAAATTTGCCTTTTACTCTTAGTTTGCAAGTGCCGCAGCTTCCCTGCTGGCAACTGAAGGGTAGGGGAAGGCCTTCATCTAGTCCTTTTTGAAGTATTTTCTCATTCCGGCAAACCTTGATAGTGGTAGTCTTGCCGTTTAGCTTGAACCGTATGGTATATTCCTTTACAATTGAATCCGCTGGATCGATTTTAGATTTTTCAGCCAAACTAGCCCGATTTTGCACGGCTTCTGGCGTGTCCAATCGCTCACTTAGAAGCTTCGATAATTTTTCTGTGCCGACCCGCTCTACGAAAACCGCAAAGGACTCTTTTTCTTCTCTCATTCCTAGATAAAGATCGATTATCGTGTCGAGCGTCAGGTTGATTTCATCCGGGGCGATATTCGAGCGGACGACCGTACCAACCCTGGCGTCTCCGTTCATGTGGCCGCCCAGATAGAGAAAGTATTTTCCATTACTGCCGGAGAGTCCTATCTCCGCTACCTGATGCTGGGCGCAACTGTTTGGACATCCGGATATATGGATTCTTATCTTTCTCACTTCCTCGTCTTCCATGTATTTCTTTTCTGCTATATGCCTGATGAGCGTGTCGCCGGTTCCCTGCGAATCGGAGACTCCCCAGATGCAAAATGTCGTTCCCGAGCAGGCTTGAACATCCAGGATGGACCCCGCACCCTTAGGGCTAAGCCCAATCTCCCTGAGCGCTTTAAGAAGCTTGAGTAGTTTTTCCTTTTTCACCCATTGAAGCTCCAGGTTTTGCTGTTTTGTGACTATAAGCCTCCCATCTCCGTACTCTAAAGACAGACGGCATAGGGCCAGCGTTTGCTTGGATGTCAGTTCTCCAAGTGGAACTCGAACCACAACCCGGTAATAGCCCTTCTGTTGTTGTGGATAGATTCCCTCTTCTGATATAGACCCGTTATTTTTATTTTCTAAGTCGCAGGCATTTAGAACCTCGGATATCTCCAAGGGAATAGACCTATAACTGAACAGGCTTAGGAATTCCTCTTTGAAACGGTCGAATCCCCACTCATCGATCAAAACCTTAAGACGCGGGTTAGCGTTTCCTCTGACATATCCGTGCCTGGTGTAGATTTCTGTAATCGTTTGTACTGCGGGCAGGGCTTGTTCCGGGGTGACGAAGTCGAGCAGTTTGTGGGACAGGTGAGGTTTTGCTCCCAGGCTTCCTCCAACCCATATCTCAAAACCGGGAATCATTGCGCCCTGATATTTTCCCCACACCGCCACGAAAGCAATGTCGTTTAGTCGGGCGAAGGCGCGGCAGCTCCCGCACCCGGCAAAATATACATTTAGTCGGCGGGGGAGTTTCCTGTTCAAGAAGGGAGAGTTGTCTATCACGTAGTTGTGGACGATTTTAACCCAGGGTCGTACATCTATGATTTCGTCCTCGCATATTCCAGCCTGTTCACAAGCGGTGATGTTTCGGAAGGTGTGACCGCATGCGGAGCGGGTGGTGAGCCCAACATCCTTGAGAGCGTTATCAATCTTCTCCGAATTCTCGACCTGAGTCCAATGGAGCTCTATGTTGTGACGAGTTGTCAGGTGCACCCATCCTCCATATTCCTCGGCAAGGTGAGCGACCTGTTCCAATTGCGAGGCGGTTATTTCCCCTCCGGGTACTCTGATTCGTCGCATGAAATACCCCTCTTGCTTTTGGCTGCAGTACCCGTATGTCTTCAAGCGGTATAAGTCCTCTGGGGGAATTACCGAGAATCCCTCACGGCGGTATCGTTCGAAATCCACTTCCAGTCCCTCTGATTTGATTCTCGGGGTATCCATCTTGGTGAGCCACTTGTTTGCCCTGGCTCTTTGCCTGTCGTTGTCGGTTACGTAGTGTGGCGGAGGCTCTTCTGGGACTAGTGGAACGTCGCCGTTTATCTCTTCGACCGCAGTTTCTTCCTCTGATTTTACCGTAGAGACCACTCGCCGAGTCGTCTCTACATTAGTCTCTAAAGTATTTTCACCCCACAGAAGCGACTGCCTTCTACCCGAGACCTCGGTGCCTTCTTTAATGAGCTTAAAGAGCCGTCTATATTCTGTTACGTCTCCCATAAGGACGGCGCCGACAACCCGGTTATTCTGTAGAACAACCTTTTTGTAGAGTCCCAATTCCTGGTCTGAATATGCAACTTCATCAAAGCCTTCTCCGCCAAGAAAGTTTCCGATAGAAACTAGATTGATTCCGGCAACTTTGAGCACTGCGGACACAAGGGAGCCTTCGTAAGTGAGTTCTCCCTCGCCGGCAATGGAATCGGCGACAATCCGTGCCTGCTCTATTAAGGGGTCAAAGAGTCCGTAGGTTCTTCCCCGATGCTCGACGCATTCCCCAACCGCATAAATGTTCGAATTGCTTGTTTCAAGGTAGTCGTTTACTACAACTCCGCGATTTACCATTAAGCCTGCTTTCTTTCCTAGTTCTGCATTCGGTCGGATGCCGGTACATATGAGAACCAGGTCTGCATCCACGGTTTCTCCGTCCCGGAAACGGACTCCAGTTACGTTACCGTTTCCCAGAACCTCCTCAGTCACTCGTTCCATCAGAATCCTGATCCCCATTCGTTCAAGCTGTGCCTTGAGAAGAGATGCAGCGGTAAAATCGAGCTGCTGTTCCATTAGTCTGTCTAGAAGATGAACGACGGTAACCTCCATCCCATTGTCCTTGAGAGCCTTGGCTGCCTCAAGCCCTAGAAGCCCTCCTCCTATCACCACAGCACGCTTTTTGTAGCGCGCCATCTCCATCATTCCCCAGACATCCTCCACTGTCCTGTATACAAAAACGCCCTTTTTCTCGGTCCCTTGAATCGGAGGGATAGATGGCAGGCTGCCGGTTGCCAGAAGGAGTTTGTCATAGGGGGAGGAGAAGCCGTGGGATCTGGGGTATCCCCGATCCAGTCGGGGATCAAAGAGGGAGGATTTTAGGGAACCGCTTTCCGTATAGACTCGTCCCTTTCCCGCGTCAACCTCCGTGACCCGGGCTCCGGTATAGAGGCGAATTCCATTTTCTTCATACCATTTCCTGGGCTTGAGAGTGAGCTGTGTAAAACCTCGCTTGCCGGAGAGGACTTCGGAGAGGAGAATTCGGTTGTAACTGGGATATGGTTCGTCTCCGAAAACTACGATATCGAGATTTTTCTTTTTTTTTCTGAGGATTTCCTGGAGGGCAGTTAAGCCGGCCATTCCGTTTCCGACTATGACGACCCTCTCGGTATTTAAGCCCATCCGTATCTTCCTTACATGATTTTTGCCACGAAGACACTAAGACAGGAAGTAGTCTTTGGTCGCTAGTCTTTAGACTTCATCGTGAGCAGTTCGATAGACTCACTACAGGCTCAGTCGAATGATTTTTGTCGAAGGACTAATGACTAAAGACCGACGACTTATTTCTTCGTGCCTTTATGGTTAGATTGTGTTTAGGGCAAGTCTTATGCCAGAGAGGTTGACTAAACACGAAAAGAGGCCAATCGCTTTTATTTGAAGGGAAAATTCGTGTTGATCGGGGTTTATTGAATGGGAAGGGAAATTGCTGAGGAATTACATTTTTGTAAGAAATTCTACAAAAATGCTCTCAATCTTACATTAACGACAATGTTGGCCAAGATTTTGGCCTGAGCCCATTTCGGTATTTTACTCTATTTCTTTCTAGCGTCTCTCGTGAATGGATCATTGGTTCGGATAGGTCTATATTGTTTTCATTCATTTTGATCGTCATAGCTATCCAGAAAGACTTGCAGCTTGGCAAAGAGTCGGTCGAGTTCCTTTTGAAGTTTTAGGTTCTTTGTATGATTGGCCTCAAAAGCCACGTATCCTTGAATCTCTTCGATGTCGCCCAATGACAGGTCAGCTCTGACCCCTTTGCCTTCCACAACAGCTAATTTTGCAAAGTCTGGGTTATAATATATCTTGTCGCGAATGAGACGCCATTCGCGTTGGGTAAACTTGACTGGCAATTTAGTGCCGGGTGGTATTTTCTTTAATTTCATATTTTTTAACTAACAATCGCGGTAACCTGCCAACCACAGCAAGTGAAGCACCGCTGTTGGACGGTCGGGTTCATCGCGTATTAGGAGTGATGGTGCCTGATACTACAAGTTATCGTTTTTTTTCTGATTTTATAGCAAGGCTAGTTTAATGTCAAAACGCCGTGTATGTAACTTTTATCCGGACCGGGTAACACACCCCGTCCCTACGAGATACCCCTCCTTCGGCCAGGCTCAGGACAGGTCTGTAGAGGGGACACAGTTCGACTCTCTGAGTCACCCCTCTCCAGAAAAGACACACCCCGGCTCTTCGAGCCACCCCTCTATAGAGGGGATTTTTACAGCAAGTCTCCTCTAGACGGGGAACACACCACTTTAGTCCCCTCTTGAGAGGGGAATTAGGGGTGTGTATATGGGGTTCCAAAGCTCTGTTCATTTACTAAAATTAACCGTAGCTTGAGCGTAAAACCAATCGAGCTGGTCTTCTTTATCGAATACCGCATCTACTCCCTTTCCTCCAAAGAAGTGTGAATAGCCTATTTCTAGGGTCAGGAATCTGACCGGCTTGATACCCAGAGTAAGGTCAATTTCACCTCCAAGATTTTTTTCTATGTCTTTTCTTTCAACCGGCCTGTTGAAGACATATCCAAATGCTTGATTATTAAACGGTCCGGAGCCGCTAATCCAAAACTCATCGTCTGAAGCCAAGCGGAATAAGTGCCCGTCTACTGCAAAACTCACTTTCTCGTGTGGAGTGAGAATTAATTGGAGATAAGGATTAATCAGGTTCATGAAAGCAACCGCATCGGCGTACCCATACCATTTATGATTGGTAGGCACCATGTTGAAAAACGTACCGTTATCGGAATCATCCGGGTCACCATCCCCGGAGGCATAAGCAATTCCCGCCCTTATCCAAGGTTTCCACGGCGCGCTCATGAACTGATAACCCAGCTCGGCAATAAAAGCCAGCGCCTTCTGGTCTAGGTCTCCAAAATTCCCCAACTGGAACGCAAACCAGAGCATTAAATCCACCTGGCCGGGGCCAGTATTATAGGCCCCTACGACGCTTAACCCGGTGGTGTTAATCTCCAGGTCGTCACCGGCTAGATCTCTTGCCGGTGTGCGGTCGTCGAAATAGAAATAGTTGAAAACCCTGAACTGTGTATTGGGAACAACGATGTCCTGTTTTATGGTGAAGGAGCCCCCCAAGACCACTACGGTGTCGAGGTCTT
This sequence comes from Thermodesulfobacteriota bacterium, assembly GCA_035559815.1. NCBI lineage: Bacteria > Pseudomonadati > Thermodesulfobacteriota > Thermodesulfobacteriota bacterium. Next base: position 3,076 of record DATMAT010000038.1, on the reverse strand, counting down.
TCCAGTATCCATCATCAAAATCATATCCACCAAAGGTAACGTTTGCTCCAAAGAGATTTAGGTCAAGATTTTTATTGGCATAGCCGGCAGTTCCTCCGTCAAACCTCCTGCCTATATTGACCCAATCCCAGTTGCCGATGAGTCTTTCTGAAAGCCTTGCTTTTATAACCCAGTCAATCTTTGGCTCTCCGTAAAGCACCTCAGCGCCTTCCAGGATTCCTATGCGTCCGCCTTTTAAATAAAAGCCGTGGATATCTTTCAGGTGTAAGTAGGCTTCTACGACCTGGAAATTTCCAGGGCCGGTGTCCTGGTCGCTTGCATTAAAGTACAAAGGGCCTGGTCCAAAGGCGCCGTTTTCCGGGAGGTTGAACGCCTTAACCCCCTGGCCCATCACATGAATCGTGAGGTTCTTCCAGATAATATCGATAAATCCTCGCGCCCTTATGAGAAAGAAATCATAAATTCTGTCTGTGTCTGCTCCCTCTCTTTCAAAGGTGCTCCAAAGCTCGTTTCTAAGCCTAATGTCTACTCCACCGCTCACTCTTATATCCGATCTCTCTAGGTCAAATGCCCTGCTTGGGGAGACATGAATAAAACAAAACAAGGTTAATAACACGGCAAAGCTGTAGGCTTTGTATAGGGATAACATAGACTTAAAATCCTCCTCTAAGAGATTTTACCGTGATAGTGCCCTGTAGATTGCCAAAAGGATTACCGCTGTATTGTCATTTCGACTCCTTCGCTATGCTGGATAAACTCCGGGAGAAATCTAAGAAAAAGATTCCTCGCATCCGCTCGGAATGACACCTTGTGTCAGATTCCTCACAAGCTCCCTCACATTCGTTCGGGACAAGGCTCGGAATGACAAGGATAATGAGGCCGTTTCTACCGCTTCTTCTGTCACTTCGACCCCGTGATATAATTTCATATCTAATGGGGAAGAAATCTTAATGATGAAATGTTGAAGATTCCTCATGTTCGTTCGGAATGACACTACACTTCTGTCAGATTTCTCATAAGCTTCCTCACATGAGTTTATTCCTTCGTTTCACTCAGGACAAGCTCTAAGTATGTTGAGGAATTCGGAATGACACTCTGAGCCATATTGCTCTTCGGTCGTAGCATTATTAGCTAGTTTGCTACCGCCCTTTGAGCCAAGGCTTGCTGTAGCGCCTCTTTCTCCTCTGCTACCACCTCTGGCGAGAATCTAACCAATAAGGCAAAACCGGAGGCGATGACGACTAGTATACCAAGATACATCAAACCTTGTTGCGTGCTCAAGCTCTCTGCCCTGAAGAGAAATCCTGCGGCAACCGCCCCGGCATTGCCACCAGCGCCTACGATACCGGCTACCGACCCCAAGGCTTTTTTATTCACGAATGGAACCACTCCGTAGGTTGCACCCTCGGACATCTGCACGAACAAACTGAACACGATCATAGAGGTGACGGCTGTAAAAAGTATGGACATTTGGGAGAAGACAATGAGCGCTAGGCCTTCCAGCAACAAAACGGCAAATAACAAGCTGACCCGACCCTTTAGCCCAAATTTAGCGGCAAAACGGTCTGAGTATACACCGCCCAGGGTTCGGGCAAAGATATTCATAAGGCCAAACAGACTGGCAATCAACCCGGCAGTCTCCAGGTCCAGGCTAAATTGGTCATAGTAGTAGAGGGCGGCAATGTTGTTAATGGTTAACTCCACCCCAAAGCAAGCGGCATAAACTACAAAAAGGGCCCAGACGCGGTAATCCTTGGCCGCAAGCATAAACGAACCATGTTGGCCATCATTGGCCGGTGGAAGCTCGCCTTTCTCACGCAATTCTTTGTAGTTGCCGTTTGGAGCATCCTGGGTAAGAAAGTAATATCCAATACCGGTAAGAAAGAGAAGGGCGCCGGGGACAACCATGGAGAGACGCCAACTCAAAAATTTGTCTATTCCCAGACTCAAGAAGGCTGCGAATATAAGCGGCATCACCATCTGAGTTACACCTCCTCCCAAATTGCCCCAACCCGCCGTAGTAGCATTAGCCGTACCGACACAGTTAGGAGCGAACATGACCGAGGTGTGATATTGAGTGATCACAAAGGAAGCGCCGATAGCACCTATGGCCAATCGGAATAACAAAAATGTTTCGTAGCTATTAGAAAGACCAATTCCCATAACCGGTAACGATCCGAGGATGAGAAGCCAGGTGTACGCCAGGCGAGGCCCTATACGGTCGCAAAGGCGGCCTATGATGAGACGAAAGAGAATGGTAATGGCTACTGATGCGATTATGGTGTTCCCAATCTGGGTTTTGGTGAGATGCAGGTCATCTCTGACAACGGCCATGAGTGGAGCGATACCAAACCAGCCGAAGAAACACAAGAAAAAGGCGAACCAAGTAACGTGAAAGGCGCGCATTTGAGGTGACTTAAAATCGAGCAACTGAATCCGGATGGCTTTATTCATGATTTCCATACATAAATCCTCCTTTAGAGTATTTCGGGCAAGTTGAGCAATTCTTATGCCGTTGTGGATAGCCGGGGTATGGATGATGTTAAAAAGCCTTATTTAAAGGGGCAAATCCGTAGAAATGTGACCTATTAAACAAGTAGGCAAATTTAGTAAGAAGCTACACTTTTGTAAGGGAGGCTACAAAATTGTATTCAAACTCACATAAAATAATCGAATATTTCTTATCGTAGGGTAAATGATCGAAGTATAATAGGGTCAGTTCTTGACCTTATACCTTTCTAACAATTTAAGCAGTTTTGAATCTCTCTTTATGCCCTTTTGAATCTCACCTTGTATCTTCGATATCCTTGACGGTGATACTCCAAATTCCTCCGCCACTCCCTTGAGGCTTAGATTAACCACCCTTCGCAAAAGATAAACCGCCGCCCTATATGCCCCCTGATCCATTCGTCCAACCAACTCCTCTACTGTTATGCCATATTCTCTCGAAACGGATTCAAGCACATCGGGTTTTGTTGGTCGTGAGGGAAAAGTCTGTGCCGATGGAACCTCTTCTAAATCCCTCTTCTCCACCAATCTCTCCATCCGCTCCAAAAATGCCCTGTTTCCCAACCAT